>CAZRRG010000023.1:0-29004 GCA_964602455.1 uncultured Eubacteriales bacterium
GGTAGTTTCCTGCCAAAGAACGAGTCGAACGCGGAGGATGCCGTCACCTCAATAGTCCGGTGCGCCTACCGCCATATGGAACTCATGGCGGAGTGCAACGAACTGGGGCGGACGCAGGTATTCTAGGCAAAGCCAGAGCGATAGCGGAGGCTTTGCCGCGTCGCCAGCACAGTGCGCGCGCGTAGCGAGCGGAGCGAGCTGCACGCACTGTGCGAGATGACATCCTGCTTCCGATTGTTCAGATATAGTTCTAGAGGCAAAGCCAGAGCGGTAGCGGCGCCTTCGCCTCCAGTTTTAAAGGGCGCGCGAAGACTCGCGCGCCCGTATCACTTGCCTGTCATACCCGGCGGCGCAACAGGCACCCTGCCTATTGCGGCCCGGGGATGCCGGATCCTCCGGATAACTGCCGGACCTTATCTGAACCTTATCTGAACGTCTCTTTGTACAGCCTGAGCCAGTTGCCGCCCAAGACCTTCCTGATCTCTTCTTCCTTATAGCCGCGGTTCACCAGTTCTTCAGTGAGTTTGGGGAACTCGCTGCAGTCCTTCATGACTGAACCGCTTCCGGGCGGCGTGCCGAAGCCGTCAAAGTCGGATCCAAGGCCGACGTGGTCGATACCGGCGACCTTCTTGATGTGGTCTATATGGTCGCAAAGCCTGCTGATGGATACCTTTGAGATGTCGTTGTCGACGAAGTGGGGCGCGAACACGACCCCGATGACTCCGCCCTTCTTGGCAAGAGCCTCAATCTGCTGGTCTGTCAGGTTGCGCGAAGCCGAGGCAAGCGAACGGCAGTTGGAGTGGGAGGCGATGTAGGGCCTCTCCGAGACCTTGTCCACGGCCCAGAAGCTGGTGTCCGAAAGGTGGGACACGTCGACCAGCATGCCGAGGCGCTCCATCTCCTTGACTACTGAGATACCGAAGTCGGTGAGGCCTGATCCGGCCGACTTCTCGCCTTGCCCGTCAGCGATATCGTTGCGCTGGTTCCAGGTAAGCCCCATGGCCCTGACGCCCATGCGGTAGAAGCTCCGGAGTAGCGCCAGGCTACCTTCAATGGCCTCGCCGCCCTCAATGCTGAGCAGCGCGCAGGTCTGGCCGTTCTCCTTTGCTTTCTCTATCTCGGCGGCTGTGGTGACCATGCGGAACTCCTCGGACTCGTCCAGGAGACGGTAGAAGGAGTCCAGCATCTCGAGGGTCCTCCGGGCAGAGCGGGTGGGTTTGTACTGGTCTTCTATGTAGAGCGCCATCACCTGGCAAGTCACGCCGCCCTCTTTGAGCCTGGGTAGGTCGATGTGGCCGCCCTCGCTCTTCTCGAAGAAGTTGCGCTGGGTGGACGGCAGACCCTGATATCCCAGTCCCCTACCGGTTACCGCAAGGAGGGTGTCGCAGTGGGCGTCAATGATAATGGCCTCCTCATGTATCCTCGTTGCCTCGCTCATGGTTCTAACCTCCTTCTCTAGACAGAAAACCAGGCCCTACATGCGGAGGGCCTGGCATCCGCCGTAAATCGATTGATTACTCCTCAACCTTAATGGCTTCGGTCGGGCACGTAGAAGCCGCATCCTTAGCGCAGGCCAGGTTGGCCTTGGCGGCGTCCTGGCTCTTGACGTCGGCCTTGCCGTCATCTCCGAGGTGGAACACGTCGGGGCAGGTGTCGGCGCAGAGTCCGCAACCGATGCAGAGATCTTTGTCTACGGTAACTTTGGGCATCCTTAGGCTCCCATCCTTTCAAGGCATTTCACAAACGAATTATAGCAGAGAGTTCTAGAAACACCTCGAAAGTCCTCTATGCTACCTGATCTTGGCGTTCTTTAGGGCATCCTGAACTGCCTGGATCCACTGGGTAGAGCTTGTGGTCGCTCCCGAGTAGGCATCCACAGTACCGCTGTTGGCGTCGACGAACCTCTTCTCCATCTCAGCTTTCGCCTCAAGCGCCTTGGCATAGGGATAAGTCGGCCAGTCCTTGAGAACGTTCTCCTTGGTGACGTCATCGAGTTTCACTGCGGTTATCTTATCGCCGGAGATCGTCACAAACGCGATCCCGTAGCCCTGTTCACCTTCAGGAGAGCGGCCGAAGTATGTCCCGTCGAAGTACGTGGTGTTCACGGTCGGAGTTTTGCGGGCCTTTTCCAGCGCCCGGCTTACTGCCGACTTGTACTTCTGGGAGGAGCTGGTCGCGCCTGAGTAGGCATCCACGTTGGCGTCCTGTCTTCCGACAAATCGCTTGGCCATCTCGGTGTTTGCTTCCTTGGCCGTCGGATAGGGGTATGTAGAGTAGTCCTTGGTGACGCCAAGCTCGGTTATCTCGGTGAGGGTCACAGCCGTGATCTTGTCCTTCTGGATGGTGACATCCGCGATCGCGTAGCCGTGCTGAGAATCTGCTTCGGAAATCCCTTTGTACGTGCCGTCATTGAAGACCTTGGGTTTGCACCCCGCGGAAACCAGCGCCAGTACAACGCACAGAACCAAGGCGACGGGAACCAGCAAGTGGCGTTTCATTTGATAAGACCTCCCTCCTGCGTAGTATGCCCAGGCGAAGACTTCGCGTCAAACCTCCACGATCGGCAGGATCTGAGCCGCAATGGGGATCTGTTCGCCTAATTCCGACTTATTGCGACTGGAAATCACTGGGTGGGCGCATCCCTCCCTGGTGACTTACAAAAGCAGGTAGCAGGAGTACAGATAATAGGTACTCCTATCGTGTCGTGAACGGTCGAACGATTCGCTCTTGTCCACAAGGGTATCCACAAGAGACCTCCCGAAGTCATCCGCCCACCCGCGCGCCGATCGCGCGCATTAGAGACATCGAGTAGCGCATTCGTTTCATGGGAGGTTCCGATAGATGGGAGAACGCCGAGTGGTCCGGGAGAGCGTAAGAACGCTAGAGAGAGATGGTCGACAGTTCGTAATCCGTTACAGCCTGGCGACACAAAAGGTGGAAGACGGGGAACATTGCCTCATCCAAGCATCGGTCAGTGAAACAAGCGCGTCGGCGTCCGATTCGACCACCGGCTACTGCGTTGAGACGTCGTTTGTGCAGCCGGAAGCCGTAAGACGGATTTTTGACATGATAGCGGAGGCAGAAGACCCCGTGTTCCCGGTCCATGTGCCCGAGATCATACGGGACCAGTTGTCAGTCATGAGTATGGTGGCTGTCACCGCAACCAGGGCCTACTTCTGAGGTGAAGGAGTCCTGGCTATCTGAGGCAGCAGGTCGGACAGCTCGATGAACTCATCGGCCGCATCTACCAGTTCGTCAGCGGCCTTGAAGTTGCATCGCTGGTAAGCGTCGGGGTGCTGCGTAGACAGCACCTGAATCCTGACGCCCCGCTGCGCAACCGCCCGTACCAGCGGGACAAAGTCACCGTCTCCTGAACAGAGGACGTACTTATCGCAGCGATCAACCAGGGAGAGCATGTCGATGGCAAGTTCGAGGTCCAGATCGGCCTTTATCGTCCCGCCGGCAAACACCTTCAGGGGCTTACGCACCACCATGTAGCCGTTCCGGTTCAGGAACCTGTGGAAGGATTGAGAACGCCTGCGGCCGCTGTCCAGTTCCTCGCGGAGCGCAACCGGATCCGCGCTATTGGAAAGGCGCACGTACTGGTCAATGCTGTCGGTGGTCCACTCGCCGGTGTAGTAGTAAGCCCTGATAAGAATGCTGTTCCTGGCAAGGATGTCGAGGAGCCGCACAAAGTCCACATGTATCCCAAACGAATCGTAGGTAGCATACTTGAAGTTCCAGCCATCCACGAACACTGCCAGCCTTGATGGGGGTTTTACCACTTCACCATTCAACCATCCAGCCCTCCAATGCGTGGTGCGCCCGGCGCGGCTCGAACGCGCAACCTCTGGCTCCGGAGGCCAACGCTCTATCCAATTGAGCTACGGGCGCACATCCTTGCTTCATTATATACGCCTACAGACGGCCTAACAAGATAAGCGCTCCTATCACCACGAATCCGCCGCCTGCTACAAGCCGGATTATGTTGGGAGGCACCACTTTGTACAACGTATCGCCGACCAGCACTCCAATGAGTGAGGACAGCACCAGGGCTGATGCCGAACCTACGAAAACGCTGAGCGGCGCCTTCTTTGACGAAGCAAGCATCATTGTCGAAAGCTGAGTCTTGTCCCCAAGTTCGGCGAAAAACACCGAGACGAACGTCGAAGCAACGATCCTCCAGTCCAATGTAGCGAGCCCGGAGCGGCTCGTCCCTCCCCTCTACCGCTAGAGGCGCCCGCTCCAAGACGCGGACGCGCTCTTCTCACTTCGCTGTGCCCTAGCCGTGAGTCCTTCCCCGCGAGGTCACCATATCCCAAGAGCTTGGGCTCTTCTGTCCAGGACGTCGTTCAGGGTCGGCCTTCCTATCTCCTGGAGTTCGTACCGCACCCTTGTGTGGGGCTTATCGATCTTGGCGACCTTGGTGAGGTCTATCGGGGTGGCTATAACCACAGCATCGCACTCGGTCCTGCGGATAGTCTCCTCCAAGTCTTTCACCTGCTCCTCCCCGTATCCCATTGCGGGCAGGAGGGTGCCGATCCCAGGATACTTGCGGAAGGTGGCCTCAATGCTCCTCACCGCGTAGGGCCTCGGATCAACAAGACTCTTGCAGCGATACCTCTTTGCCGCAACCACGCCCGCTCCGTACTTCATCTCTCCGTGAGTCAGCGTGGGACCGTCTTCCACAACAAGCACGTTCTTGTCCCTAATGAGATCCGGATCGTCGACAAAGATGGGCGACGCCGCCTCAACCACGTCGGCATCGGGGTTCAGACGCCCGATAGCCTGGCGCACCCGGTCCACGCCGTCCGGCGGGGCAGTGTCGATCTTGTTGATCACCACGATGTCTGCCATCCGCAGGTTGGTCTCACCCGGGTGGTACCTTTCCTCGTGGCCGGGCCGGTGAGGATCAACCAGGGCAATATGGATGTCCGGCTCATAGAAGGGGATGTCGTTGTTGCCGCCATCCCACAGAACGATGTCGGCCTCTTGCTCGACTGAGTGGAGGATCATCTCGTAGTCCACGCCGGCCCACACGACCATGCCCCTGTCGATGATGGGCTCGTACTCTTCTCGCTCCTCGATAGTGCATTTGTGCTTTACCAGATCATCGTAGCTAGCGAAACGCTGGGCAGCCTGCTCGCCGAGGTTGCCGTACGGCATCGGATGCCTGACGGCGCTAACCTTCTTGCCCTTCGCCTTCACGATGTCCAGGACCCTGCGGGTCGTCTGGCTCTTCCCCACGCCGGTGCGCACCGCCGTCACCGCGATTACAGGCTTGGTCGCCTTGAGCATGGTGGCAGCCGGCCCCATGAACAGGAAGTCGGGCCCCGACGCCATCACCATCGAGGCCTTGTGCATCACGTACTCGTGGGGAACGTCGCTGTACGCGAACACTACCTGGTCTATGTGGTGCTTTTTGATGAGCTCGGGAAGGTCCTCTTCGGGATAAATGGGAATTCCCTGCTCATAGCCTGCTCCTGCTAGCTCGGGCGGATAGAGTCGGCCGGAGATGTCGGGGATCTGGGTTGCCGTGAAGAACGCGACTCGATAATCGGGATTGTTGCGAAAGAACACGTTGAAGTTGTGGAAGTCCCTGCCTGCGGCCCCCATAATGGCCACGTTCCTGGGTTTTTGCATGCGCGCATCTCCTCGCTTGCCGGATGTCTATCCGGCCGTCTTGAAGGTCTTCCGTGGATCACCCTGCAACGTCTGTCTCTTCGGTCCTGGGTGTTTTCACCCAAGCTTTTGGTTCCTTGCCGATGCTCCGGAGGAGCATGGCGCTGGTGTAGGGCACAGGGAACACGAACGCGGCCAGGGGCAGCATGAGAAGCCCGAGGTAGACCAGAAGCTGCCCGGCCAGTGAATCGGGCTTGCCTGACTCGTCCAGGTACTTGGAGTACCGCTTGAACGCGTAGACGGTGAAACCAAGGTAGATGACGGAGAACATGCTGAGTACCCATTGCCCCGGGGGAGGAACGATGCTTGGGTCCAGCAGGCCCTTGTAGTGAAGCCCCATGGCTACAGGCGGGACAAACGTGGCCACCTGGTAGGCAACCCACTCTACCTGCCCTTTTACCAGTAGGCTCATGCGCAGCCGGTCGCGCTTCCCAGGCTCGGTGTCTTCCCAGCTGGCCACCTTATCAACCACCTGAAGGTGCCCTGTTCCCCAGCGAAGCCGCTGCCGGAAAAAGGCGCGGAAAGTAGGCGGCGTCTGCTCAGACGACATGTAGGGCAGGTACTCGGGCCACGCGTCGCAGGCAAGGTATGCCCGGGCCCCAAACTCCAGGTCCTCAGTCAGTACAGTGCAGTCCCACCCACCGACTTCGTGGAGCAAGTCCTTGCTCACAAACACGTTGGTCCCGCCAACGAACGGCAAGGTCCGGAACAGCCACGGCAGGTACCAGTCGTGAGCGATGGCCTGGTACAGTGAAGCGATCCTGCAGAAGGGTGTCATCTGGTAGAAGTTGCGGACCTGGAACACCGGTCCCTGGAGCACTCTCGAACCTACAGGGTCAAGCATCCTCCTGTAACCCACATAGAGCAGCACATCCTTGGCAGGCCTGCTCTCCGCGTCGTAGAAGCCGCAAACCTCTGTGCGCGGGTCCAGGAAGGCTATTCCCCAGTTAAGCGCCCGTCCTTTGGTCGAGGGCACCACCTGCCCGGCCCTGACTCCCCCCAGTCTCCCGTCAAAATCGACGGGCACTACGACGTGCTTTACGGTGGCAACGTCTCCGCGGGACGAGATTTCCCGCATGGCCTTCTGCAGTGCTTCCTGAGTCGTCGGGTACATCTCGGTCACGGTACGGGCAACCATGTCGGGGAGGTCGCCCCATGCCGCTTTGCGCACGGCTTCCGCGACTCGAGTAGCGATGAAGCCCGTCATGCGGGTGACGATGTCGCGTGTGAGTTCGTGGTTGGCCTGGACCGTGTGCCGGATGGTCTTATCCAGAGTCCTCCTGCTGGTCCCGTCGGAGATCTCAGCGAGCGCGGCGATCACCGGCACCGCCACCGCCAGGCACGCGGGGTACACCCTGCCCTGATCAAGCGGAGAGAGCCACCCGCAGGTCCGGGACACAATGGAGAACAGCTTCTTCCTGGGAGGCGCGCCGTGGGAGCCGGCGATGGCGATGCAGATGTCCCGGATCATCTTGTGCCTCTCTTGAGCGGGCAGAGAAGCCAGTTCGGGCACACTGACCGAGTACTTCTTCTGGAACCCCTTCGATAGGTACTCGCGAAGGGCGTACTCGGACAGGATGGAGAGGAGCACGGCCCTCACGCAGGCCTCCTGCTCCTTGGATAGCGGCTCCCTGGGCTGGCCCCGGAGCACTGAGACAGCCGCGCTCGCGATCCGGGCCCTGTCTGCTTCCGCGGCCAGGATCTCCTTCTCGTCGGTGACAACGACAACCTCAAAGCGGTCTGCCGGGTAATCCAGACGTGTGAGGTGCCTTACCGTGTTCTCGATCACCAGAGACTCATTCCTGGCCGGGACCATCACGCTCATGAATGGGACGTCCCGGCCTAGCGCCCGGGCGGTCTCCTTCAGATCGCTTTGCTTGAGTGTGAGACGCCGGTTCCAGTACTTCTTGTCGCTGTAACTCTTCCAAACAAAAAACCGGGCAAAAAGAACGAAAAAGACCAGATAAACCGAAAAAGCAACCATGTAGATGCTTTGGGCTGTCGTCATCTGCAGCGAGGGCCTCCCTTGGTCTAGGCGCAACTCTACATGCCCGCCAGATAGTGTTGCGCCTTGCCAGAGAGGCTATTCGCTCCGGAAGCCCGAGCCAAAGGGCCGGCCCGGGATGATCCCAAGCCGGCCCCTCGTAATCAGGGTCTCCGCCAACTGAGACTAGATGATGCCGCCCACCATCTTGATCGCGTCCTCCAGAGTCGGCGCCCCGATCTCCTGGAGTTCGTAACGCACTCTCATCGAAGGCCTATCGACCTTCATGACTCTACGTAGGTCGATGGGAGTAGCCACGATAACCAGGTCGCACGGTACCGCGGCCACCGTTTCCTCGAGCTCCTTGACCTGCTTCGGAGAGTAACCCATCGCGGGCAGGAGCGGACCTATATGGGGGTACTTCTCAAAGGTGGCCGCGATGCTGCCGACCGCCCAGGGCCTGGGATCCACCAGCTCGGCCGCTCCCCACTTCCTGGCCGCCATGACGCCGGCTCCATAGCTCATCTCGCCGTGGGTCAACGTGGGGCCGTCTTCGATGACCAGGACTCTCTTGCCCGCTATCTCCAAAGGCCTCTCAGCGAACACCGGTGATGCCGCCTCCACCACAATCGCTCTGGGGTTGACCGACCGGACGTTGATCCTCACCAGTTCGACATTGGCGGCTTCCGCAGTGTCGACTTTGTTGATAACGACGATGTCGGCCTGGCGAAGGTTGGCCTCGCCCGGATGGTAGCCGACCTCGTGGCCGGGCCTGTGGGGGTCAACCAGGACTATCTTGCAGTCGGAGCGATAGAAGGGAAGGTCATTGTTGCCGCCGTCCCAGAGCACCACGTCTACTTCCTGTTCAGCCCTCCGGAGTATCTCGCCGTAGTCCACGCCGGCGTAGACGATAGTCCCGCGGTCCAGGTGCGGCTCGTACTCCTCCCTCTCCTCGATGGTGCACTTGTGGTGATCGAGGTCGTCGTAAGAGGCAAACCGCTGGCATGCCTGCTCAGCCAGGTCCCCGTAGGGCATCGGGTGCCGGATGGCGGCGACCTTCTTGCCGGCTGCCCTCAGGATCTCGGTGACCCTGCGGGTGGTCTGGCTCTTCCCCACCCCGGTCCGGACAGCGCACACCGATATCACCGGCTTCTTGGACCGGATAGCGGTAGCATCGTACCCAAGCATCGTGAAGCTGGGGCCGGCCGCCAGCACCGCCGATGCCTTGTGCATGACATTGGCGTGGCTTTGATCGCTGTAGGCGAACACGACTTCGTCAACCTTGTTCTTGGACAGTATCTCGGGAAGGTCTTCCTCAGCGTAGATCGGGATCCCGTTGGGATACAGGCTGCCTGCCAGCTTGGCAGGATAGGTGCGCCCTTCGATGTCCGGGATCTGGGTTGCGGTAAAGCAGACCACTTCGTAGTCAGGGTTGTCCCTGTAGACTGTGTTGAAGTTGTGGAAGTCGCGACCTGCGGCCCCCATGATCACGATCCTTTTTCTCGCCATCAACTGACCCTCCGGTTATCTATGGTTGGCGTCTCGTCCGGGTCCTCACATAACCAGCGCAAGCAGTGCTTTTTGTGCATGCAGCCTGTTCTCCGCCTCATCGAAGATCACGGATCTTGGGGAGTCGGCCACGTCGGCGGTAACCTCTTCGCCGCGATGCGCGGGCAGGCAGTGCATGAACACAGTGTCCTTGCCGGTCTTCTGCATCATGGCGTCGTTGACCTGATAGGGAGCGAGCTTGGCCAGGCGGATCTCCCGCTCTTTCTCCTGTCCCATGCTGGTCCAGACATCGGTGTAGACGATATCGATGTCCTTAAGGCCGCTATCGACGTCATTGGTTACGACTATCTTGCCTCCGTGGCTCGCGGCGTCCTCGGTGGCAAGCCTGGTGATCTCCTTGTCGGGCTCGTAGCCTGGAGCGCAAACGACCCGGACCTCCATGCCCATCTTTGCCCCACCGAACATGAGGGAGTGGGCAACGTTGTTGCCGTCTCCAACAAACGCCAGCTTGAGACCCTTAAGGCATCCAAACTTCTCCTTGATCGTGAGAAGGTCGGCCAGAATCTGGACCGGGTGGGTCAGATCGGTGAGGCCGTTGATCACCGGGACCCTTGAGTACTTGGCCAGGTCCTCCACGTCCTTGTGGGAGAACGTGCGGATCATGATGCCGTCGCAGTAACGGCTGATGACCTGGGCTGTGTCTGAGATGGTCTCCCCGCGACCCAGTTGCAGATCGTTGGCTCCCAGGTAGAGAGCATGGCCGCCTAACTGCGTCATTGCCACCTCGAAGGACACCCTGGTCCTGGTCGAGGGCTTGGAGAAGATCATGGCCAGCGTCTTGCCGGCGAGCGGAGTAGGACGGACGCCCGCGTAGAAGTTGGACTTCATGTTCCAAGCCGTCTCAACTACGGTCTCGATGTCCTCTTTGGACCAATCGTGAAGCCAGAGAAGGTGCCTACCTCTCAAGTTCTTCATTCGGATCCTCCTTTGCGTATCGTACCTGTGACTCCTACTTTGCGCTTGCCGCGTCTGTCCAAACCTTGCCCCGCATTTCCAGTTCCCTCCCGCACTTAGGGCAGGACCGCCCTTTGAGGCGGGATTCCTCCAGTTCAAGGCCTCCCCGGATCAGAAGCGGCGTACGGCACTCGGGGCAGAGAGTGTCTGAGTAGCCCTCCTTCCACGCGTTCCCGATGTACACGTAGTGGAGGTGTTCCCGCGCGACGTCGCGCAGGCGCTCCAGGGTGCTGATGGGCGTGGCTGGAGCCTCAAACTTGTAGTTGGGGAAGTACCTCGAGAGGTGCAGGGGTATAGACGGCGACAATCTCGCAAGCCACTGCGCAAGGCCTCCGACGTCTTCGTCCCTGTCGTTCTCACCGGGTATGACCAGGTATGTTACCTCAACCCAGGCCTGTTCGACAGCTTGCTCCACTGCCCTCACAACGGGCTCCAAGCGCCCCCTCACGGTCCGGCGGTAGAACTCCCCGGTCCACCCTTTCACGTCAATGTTCATCGCGTCTATGAGAGGAAGCGCCTCGGCAAGGGCTCCGGAGGATATGTAACCGTTGGTGATGAGGACGTTGCTGAGTCCTTCCCGCTTGGCCAGGACGGCGGTATCCAGTATGAACTCCAGGAACACCGTGGGCTCGTTGTAGGTGTAAGCGATGCCGGTAACCCCGGGATACTTCGCCCGCTGTTCAAGCGCCATGCTAATCACCTGAGAGGGCGTGGCCCTGTACAGGTTCGGCCGCTCCTGGGATATCTGCCAGTTCTGGCAGAACAGGCACCCGAGGTTGCAGCCGTAGGAACCTACGGAGAAGAGGTAACTGCCGGGATGGAAGTGGTAAAGGGGCTTCTTCTCAACGGGATCCAGAGCAAGCGATGATAGGAGCCCGTAGTTCATGCTGTACAGGACTCCATCCCTTACCTCACGGACGCCGCATGCGCCGGTACTGTCAGGATGGATAACGCAGCCGTGGGGGCACAGACGGCACCTCACGGTTCCGTCCTCTTGCTTATCCCAGAACCGAGCCACATGTAGGTCCACCGCAGCGCCCCTCTCGCATACCCTGGACGGCGACCTTACGGCCATCGCCCCACGGGGAACCTGGAATGACGCTCGACGCGTCAGTGATATCTTGTGACGGTAAACCTGAAGAGCCGGACGTCCTTCTCGAACGCGCCGATACCGGCCTTCCGCTTAGCTATGCGCACCTGCTCCTTAGCCGTGTCAACGCCGGGAAGATCGGGCAGCAGCAAACCTCTCCTCCCGCCCTTTTGCACAATGACGCCGTACACTTTTGGATCAAGGTCATCCTCCGACTCCACAGGCTCGCTGTCCGAGAGCACGTCCACCGAGTAGTCCAGGAGCGCGAGTTCGTCGGGGGTAATGGGCTCGAACCTGGGATCCCTGGACGCGGCGCTGACCGCGTTCGACACGATCTCATCGGCCGCCCGGTCGCACGTTGGCTCGGTGGTGCCGATGCATCCCCTGAGCATCCCTTCTTTGTGTATCGAGATGAACACTCCCGCGGGTTTTGACAGCTCAGGCGGCACGTCGGCGGGCGCGGGATCCACTCTACAGGTCCTCACGTGGCTCTCAACCGTCGCCCTGGCAAGGGAGACCGCGAACGACTCGCTTTGCCGGAGATGTGCTATCCTGTCCTCTCTCGCCTTGGCGATTGCCCGCAGGCGGGACTCGCCGGTAAGCCGGGGATGGAGCAGCACGACACCGTATCCGACTCCAAAGGGCCCCTCGTAGGAGAGTCTTTCTCCGCGGGCAACGTAGCGGTCCAATGCCCCCATCATCATCGCGATGGGGCGAAGGCCGCACTCGCCGGCGTCTTCAGCGAGGTCAGCCGGGAACGTAACCGCGTCTTGGGGGCGGAAGCCCTGGACTATCTCCACAATCCTGGCGTCGAAGTCCTTGCCCCGGGGGTTGTACCCGGCAGGGGCGTCAGGCTTCAGCCTGTGGGACAGGTCTCCCGAGGCAAGCACGGCTATGCTCCGGCCGAGATGCTCAGCTGCCCTTTCGATGACGGCTCCAAACCTATACAGGTCGTAGAGGGACAGGTACCCGATGTTTACGACTACGAGCCGACCCGAGAAGCCTTGCTCCACGATGAAGTGAAGGGGTACTACCACGCCGTGATCGAGTTCCTTTCCGACGCCGTACATCTCCATCTTCCGGTCATCGAGCACCGCGAGCGGCAAGTCTGTCTCGGCTCCTGCCTCCCGCTCGATCGCCGCCACGAGCTCCGGGTCGTTCTCAAGCTGCACCCTGACGCCGGGAGCGCCAAAGGCAGAGAGGTTGCCGCGGAGGACGGGTTCCCCGCGGACCGACACGGCGTCGGAGAACACCGGGCCATGGGGGGTGATGACAACCAGGGTGTCAGCGCCCGAGCCGGCGAACGCCTTGCCGAGCCTGCGCAGCCCCTCACTCGTCGCGGAAGCCTGTCTCTCCTCTCCCCTGCCCACCGCCGGCACGACGATTGGAGGATGGGGTGACAGGCCGGCGATGACAACCGGCTGCTTCATGACCTACTGCACCACCTTCTGAACGAATGGAGAGGTCGCCGCCCGGAGAAGCGCGCTGTAGCCGGGGACGAACGTGAGGACGTCTCCTGTCTTTACATCGCGCTCGCAGTCCTCGACATCGCAGATAAGGTGATCCGACGACGCGCCTAGAATGATGACCCCGCTATCCAGTGGACGAAGCGAGTCCGGGTCGACATCCTGGCGCCCGATAGCGAGTATGGCCCTCCTTCGCCACCCTCTATCCTCGAAGGTCGGGACGACCCCAAAGGCGTTCTGGCCTACCCGCCCAAAGGGCACCGACGGCTTTTCCTGCACCTCTATTACTTCAGCGGCCACCCTGAACACATCAAGATGGCATCCCGGGACCGCCGTACGCTCGACAGCTTCGGTCCCAAGCAGCACACTCTCTCCAATCCTGAGTTCGGTCACGCCGCGTGGCATCTCTCCCCGGAGGACCAGGGGCATGTTGGCCGAGTTGCCGCCGGATACGCACTGAAGGGGTCTGCCTAGCGCATGTTCTACGTTGTCCTTGACCTCAAGGAGAGTCTCCATCTTGTCCCGGGTAGGGATGACTCCCCCGTAGCAGGCCATGTTGGTCCCGATGCCGGCAAGTTCGACGCCGGGCGCCTGGGCGATCTGCGTGGCGACACCCACAACGCTCTCTGCCAGGACTCCCTCCCGTAGGTCTCCCAGGTCTACCATGAGGACGACACGGTGGCGTCTTCCGAGCCTGAGCGCTGCATCTCCAAGGAGGCGGACGGTTACTGGATCCGAGTTCAGGCTGACGTCCGCGACCTGGACCGCTTCGCCTACGCGGGAAGGAGACGGGGCGCGGAGCAACACAGTCTCCCCTGTGTAGCCCGACTCGCGGATCCTACGTAGCGTCTCGATCCTGGAGTCACCGATCGCGGCGGCGCCTCCCTCGACCATTGCCCTGACAACAGCGGCGAGCCCGTTCACAACCTTGGCCACTCCGACGAGGCGCATCCCCTGCCGCCCCAGCATGCTGGCTACAACTCGAGTGTTGTGCCGGATCTTCTCGGTATCTATGTATAGCGCGGGATAGGTGATCATCTTGATTCAAGGCTCCTTAGCAGGATCTCTCTAGCTTCCTCCGGATACTCACGGGAAAGGACGCCGCATGAAGCCATGATGTACCTGGTATCCAGCAGTACCGCGGCATCCTTGGGGTAGAGCTCTCTGCCCGGGCCCTGTCCCAGAAGTTCCCTGAGAGCGTGTTCTCCTTCGGGAAGCCGGGTGAGGGCCCCTCCGGTCCCGATCACGGTCCTGACACTGGAGAGGTCTTTCCCCGACGCAACCATCTGCCGGCCTGAAGGTCCGTACAGGTACCTGATCCTCCCGGCGTGGCGGCTGAGCGCCGTCCTCGCCGCGTAGGCCGAGAAGTACACGAGCATCCGCACCATCTTCTGGTCTCGCGGGATAACCTGGAGGTTCTCCAGGAGCGGGCCCGGGTCGAAACCCAGAGCCCGCTCGGCCTCGCCTTTGACTTGCTGGTAGATGTTTGCCGCGTTCACGTGGACGCCGAGGTCTCCCTCGACAGTCCGCTTCGCCAACGGCTCGGGACACTCCAGGATCGACTGGATCTCGGGGCTGCCCTGGGCGACAGAGTGGATGTCGGTTGTCGCCCCGCCAATGTCCAGCGCGCAGAGGTCCCCCAGAACAGGATGCAGTAACTTGCATGCTTCCATAACCGCTCCCGGAGTAGGCATGATGGGTCCGTCCACCATTTCACGGATCCTGTCCATACCCGGAGCTCCGGTTATGTGCTCTTCAAAGACCTCCTGGATGACAGCCCTGGCCGGTTCCACCACGAGCTCGTCAACCCTGGGATAGACGTTGTCGACGAGGTAGACTTTGATCCCGGCGTCCCCCAGGATGCCGCGGACTTCTTCCCTTGCAGCCACATTCCCCGCGTATATCACCGGGACCCGAAGGCCTGTCCCGGCCAGCTTCCTGGCGTTGTTAACAGCCGTATCCCGCTCGCCGTAGTCGACTCCGCCCGCCAGCATGATGATCTTGGGCCGGAGCGAGACAAGGCGAACGAGGTCGCTCTCGGTCAGGTCGCCGGCGGTCACCATTCTGACTACCGCGCCGGCGCCTAATGCCGCTTCCTTTGCGGCTTTCACAGTCATGTCGTAGACAAGGCCATGGACCGTCATCGAAAGCCCGCCGGCGGCGCTGGAAGCCGCCATCATCCGTCCCCAGGTCAGCTCCGCTGGGGCTGCCTCATCATTTGGGCTCAGCTTCCTGGCCAGATCCTCCACCGCGGCGGATAGTCCCACGGTGACGTCGCCCTGTTCAACAGTTGTGGGGGACAGCCCCTGACCTAGGAAAGCCGGGTTATCCCCAAGCCTGAACGCGCTAACGACCGTCGTGGTGCTACCTATTTCCGCAACTAATGCATCAACTCTCATGATGGCTCCTAGTCGTTCACCTTGTCTTTGGGAAGTTTCCCCTTCCCCTCTTTCCACAGTTCACGCCGCTTCTTGCACAAGAACGACGCGACGTGTATCCCCTTGGTGCCGCGGCCAAAGCCGGCGTCCAGCCCGGCCGCCACCGCCAGTTCGTTGGTCACCTGGGTGCCGCCGCCGACCAGCATGAACCGGTCTCGCACGCCCTTCTCGCGGCAGAGCATGCTCAGGCGCTCCATGTTCTTCCTGTGGATGTCGGCGTGGCTGATGATGGTGGATATGAGGATGGCGTCGGCATCCTCCTCGATGGCGGCGTCGACTACCTTCTCGATGGACACCGATGTGCCCAGGTAGGTCGCCTTAATGCCGAACCCCTCGATGCCGCCGTGCTTGATGTCGATGATCTCGCGCATGCCCACAGAGTGTTCATCCTCGCCCACCGTGGCGCACACGACCTTCATGGGATGCTTGCCGATATCCTCCCGGATTTCCTCGGCCGACAGGATCTCCGGCTTCTCGGGTATTTTGAGCGAGTTCTTATCTATTGAGAACGGCAGCCGCGCCTTGACCTCGACCAGAGTGCCCTCGGCGGGGTGCGCGATGCCCTTGTGGATGACCTCAGGCTCCAAAAGGCCAAGTTTGCGGGCCATCTCCAGAGCCGCGTACTCGGCAATACGCTCGCTCTCGGCTATGAAGATGGTGAGTGTGAGGTATCCGTCGTTGGCCCACTGGACCTCGGGCTTTATGGCTCCGGCGGCCAGCTCCTCGGCGACTGGCGCGTACCTTCGCTCCACATTGTCCTCAGGGTCAAGTTCATCGATGAACACTATCTTGTCGGGATTGCACAGGGTGCACCCGTCGATGAGCCGGCATGCCCGGGAGCCGTCGTCCGGCAAGTTGTTGTAGCCGAAGTGGTGGCACACCGGGGCCATGTAATCCTCGTCGCGGCGAACGATGCTGGACCCTGCGATCCCGCCCATGGGATCCCTGCGTATGCCGTCGCCGTTCCTCTCGGGGTACAGTCCGGAGTCGACAAACATACCCTGCTCGACCGCCCTGAAGTACCCCAACTCCTTGACTTCCTCGAGGTACAGCACTGCCCGTTCCGCCAGCTCCCTCACCTTTGCGGGGAGAGGACCATCCTTGCGCAACTCGACAAGTTCGAGGATCCCGTCCATGCCCAGCAAAGTCTGCTTGGCGGTATCAACGGCGGCAAGGTTGTTGTAGTGCCACGGGACGTTGCGGCCCTCGTCCGGCGTTATGGTGCTCTGGACGTCGGCGGAGGTTAACCGTGACAGCACCAGGTTCATGGTGTGGGTCACAGTGGCCTCTCGGGAATCGGACTCAATGTACCTGGTGTTCTGCTGGGCCCTGATCTTGTAGTCCGAGAAGAGCCACCTTACGGCCACAGCGTACGGCAGGTCGTAGGACATAGCAGGCGCGGGGGGCGCTGTCGGCGGCACGCTGGAGAGGGCGATGTGGTCCGGAGCCATCCCTATCATCTTCGAGTACGCGCAGTTTATCGCGTGCTGCACCAGGAGCTCGGGCATCACTTTCCATGCTTCCCTGGCTGTCGCGTTGGCGTTATGGGCCCCGTCTATCTGCAGTATCCCGGCGTCCGCCATGATCTTCTTGGCCACGGCGGCGTCCACGAAGGACCGCTCCATGTTCACGTTGCGGTAGAGCACGTTGTACTGGGGGTCTTGATGGGCGCCGTTCACGCCTTCTTCGGCGAACAACACAGCTATCTCGGGTCCAGCCACACCCGACACGTAGGAGTGGAAGTTCAGGGGACGGCCTACCTCATCCTCAATAAGGTCAAGAGCCTTTCTGGTCGCCCTGAGCTGCTTCCTGGTGATGGGGATTCCGCCCACACCCTCGGGAGTCCCCTCCAAGAGGCCGTCAATGTGGCTTTGGCCGGTGGTGCGGATCACCATCATGTGGTCTGCGCCGTGCCAGGCCGCCATCCGCATGCGCCTTATGTCGTCTTCAAAGCGTCCCGAGGCTATCTCGGTGGTAATCACGTAGTCAGGCTGGGGATCAATCCCTCCGAAGTACTTAGATGCGGGAAGCGGTACCGACCTCTGCAGAGGCGCAGAAGTCTCCTTATAGGTGAAGGGGCCGACTTGCTGGTCCGGTATCCTCTTGCGCCAAGTCCACCCTGTCCGTCTTGGGTGGTAGCTCTCGAGGTCCTTCAGTATCTCGCTTATGTCTATCTTGCGGTTGGGGTCGAGGCGCTGCATGCCCTCTCACCTCCAAACAAAGCCTTCAGCTCGTCCCATCCATTGCCCTGGGCGAGGTCGCGTCCGGCCTCAAGATAGTTCTTGCCGGTGTCCTGCGCGTACCGGAGAACGAGGTGGCCGGCTCCCTTTCCGAGAAGCCCCCTCTTCTCCGCGGCGCTTACGATAGCGGCCGCTTCCAGGCTGGAGAACCCCATACGAAGCAGCACTGACCGCTCGATGGAAGGCGAAGTATGGTTGTACGCAAGATCGTACAGCGGTCTCACAATCTCCTCGGCCAAGCGCCAGAACCTCTCTTTCAGTTGCTCGTCAGAGAGGTCCTTCAAATGCTCGCGCCGCGCTTCGAAGTCCGATGGCCGTTGCACTCCGCTCACCTCACTCGTACGCCGAGTTCTTCCAGGATCCGGGCGGTATCCGCCTCGGTCTGCGATGAATCCTCGGCGAGGAATTTGACTTCTTCCGGCCCCGCTTCTCGAAGGTTGTTCTTCTCGACAGCGTTCCGGATGTACGACCTTCGCATCCTCGCAAGGTCTACTTCGGTGACGTGCAGCTGGTCGAACCGCTCGGGTATCACTATGGCCTTGCCCGGCACGTTTTCCTTCGGATCGCCGCGCCTGACCTCAACCCCATTCCTGCGGGCGAAGTCCAGCTGCGCCTGGGGATGCTTGCCGGCGCCGGTGTACTCGGTCTCTTGCACCACCACGATCTCGTCCTGTGGGAGCTCCCTGGCAAGGGGGATAGCCGCCGCCAGCGACGTGTTGCCGGCCGGCCCTCTCTCAAGACCTTCGACGCTTGAGAGCGCTTCGGTGACATAGAAGACCTCACCCTGGGTGACGGTGACGTACCTGTCCAAATACCTCAGGGGCCGCGCCGCGTTCCGGGGAACGTCAGTCCTGTCAGGCCAGGTGGCGAAAGGTACTCCAAAGCCGGTGTGGCCGGTAGTGAAGGACTTCCTGTTGAAGTCGTGATCCGACGCCATGTGGAGCCCTGATAGGTCCACGCTTGCGCCAATCACTTTTGTCCCCATGGCTCCGGCTCGGCGGACGCCTCTCGCGGTGCCGGTCACGTTTCCTCCGCCCGCATGGGTGACCACTACATACGCGGGGTCCTTGCCGTAACGCTCGCGGACGTCCCTCACCAGCTCCCATCCAAGGGTCTCGATGCCGGCGATGCCGAACGAGCTATACAAAGAAGCATTGAAGTACCCCGTCTCCTCAAGGAGCCTGAGCGCGACGTAGAACAGCTCGGGACCAACGGTGAGCTGTATTACCTCTGCTCCGTAGGCCTCGCACTTCCTGGACTTCTCGATGATCTCGGGCTGGCCGACCTGCCGGGAGTCGAAAACTTCCTGGACGATGATGCATCCCAGATTGCGCATCGCGGCCTGGGACGCCACCGCAGCGCCGTAGTTGCCGCTGGTGGCGGCAAGCACTCCCGGATAGCCGGCCTTCTTGGCCTGGTATGTGGAAATGGAGGACCGCCTGTCCTTGAAACTCCCTGAAGGGTTGGACGCCTCATCCTTCACCAGGATCCTGGCGCCGTAACCCGGCTTGGACGTCATCCGGACAAGTTCGGTGATGTTCTTCAGCTCCAGGAGCGGCGTGTCGCCGACGCCCACATCCTTCTGGATCTTCCGTACCTCTTCGAAGGGATAGGCGGCTTTGGTCATCATGGCCTCGTAGTCAAATTCGATGCCGCCGGTCTCGAACTCGTCGTACTCTACGCCCAACGCCTTCTTCATGATCTCGGCCCGGCGAGCCATTACAGCGGCGTAGGACATGTCCCTTCCTGAAGCGTGCAACGATGCAGCCGCTTTTCCGGCAGACTCCCTACTCACGAGCGCCGCCCCCCTTCAGCATCGCCCGGAGCTCGCGGGCGACCGGGGCAAGCTCGGGCACCGAGGGCCCGTATGTATGTTCATAGCCTGGGTGAAGCCGGGTAAGGGTACCCGAGATTATCCTTCCGGCCTGGGTCTCTATCTCTACTTCCTCTCCCACCGCAGCCTCGCTGCGGGCACGCCCCTTAATCCACGCCTCGAGAGGAACCTTGCTTGTGTCATCGGGGACGCCTGCCGCCCTCTCTCCCACAGGCAAAATCACCTGGTGTATCTCGACTATGTCTCCAACCTTGCATCTTGGCGTCATTATCAGTTACCTCCCATTGTCCATCCCGGCACTCGCCCTCGCGGACGAGAGGATGGCCCTGGGCACGGGAAGGTCAGCCATGGTGAGCAGGCCAGGCCGCGCCGCAACAACTAGCGGGATCATGTTCACGGCGGCAGCCATGGTGCCTTTGCCGCCGGGGATCTCCGGCTTTATCGATAGGTTCACAGGCGGATCGCCCTGGATGGTGATGTAGTCGCCGGTATCCACTCCTTCGGCCTCCGGGCAGATCTGTTGCGGGTGCTCCAGGAGGATGACCTCGCGGTCACCTATGTAGGCCCTGGCAGTATGCCTGCATCCGGCTACATTCCCGGGGGTCACGTGTGCGTACCGGGTCTTCCTCTCGACGTTAGTGATGATCGGTTCCCGCTCCTCGACCACTTTGTCGATCTTCCAGCCAAGAGCCTCGCCGATCATGTGGATGGACTGCAGAAAGCCAACATGGCCCACTATATCGCCGCTCTCGAGCCCCTTCTTGAACTCGTCAGGGGTTGTCCCCACGCCCTGGGTCCGCATGACCGTAGGACCAAACGGCGCAAGGTCGTTGACTCTCTTGGCGTAGATATGATTGACATCGCGGCAGATGCCGGTAAGCGCGATTACCAGCGTGTCAAGGACAAACCCCGGGTTTATGCCGGTCCCAAGCACAGTGTGTCCCACTGACATGGCGTGGGCGTCCATCTTCTTGGACAGCTCGGGCGCGGCCACCCACGGGTAGGCCATCTCCTCCGCGATGGTGACTACGTCGCAACCGTGGTCTAGCGCCGAAGTGATCTGAGGATACAGATCGGTTACGAATGAGGACGTGGCAATGACGACGATGTCTGGTTTTGCTGCGAAAGCGCTTTCGGGGTCACCGGTTACTGTTACTCCGATCGGTACTGCCCCTAGGACCTCTCCAAGGTCCTTTCCTACTTTGGATGGGTTCTGCTCGAGAGCCGCGACAACCGTAAGGCTGTCCTTCTTCAACACGAGCTCCGCCATCCCGCTGCCCATTGCTCCGAGACCCCAGAGCATCACTCTAGTTTCTGTGGGCATCGTTTCACCTCTCCTCAAGTTTTTGGGAATCATTTTCGTTAGGAGTCTGCCCAAGCAATCCGCATTTCTCCTACCATATGCGTTCTTGCATATAAAGGAAATTCCTGCTGTAACGGAGCCCGGAGTGGCGGCCGAGCCGCCCCGGGACATGCCCACACCTGTCAACTTCACCATCAGTGGAATCAGAACCTGTCGTCCTACCCATCCCTTTGGGGTAGACATGTCGGTTTTCCCGTCACTCTGAGGCAGACCGGTTGCCTTCCACATCACGTCGTAAGGGATCGATAGCTTGTTCTTTCACATCGGCAGCTCTGCCCACCACGTGGAAAGGACCGGTAGACTTCACCACCAGAGAAGTGACAAAATCATTGGCGCTGAGTCAGCGACGCTGGATCAGCGGCAATTCTGGATTGGGGGTATATTCCTGGACATCAACAAGACAAGAGACGGCAAGAGCATCAAGATCCGTCTCGAAGAACCCGCGGACTATCGTACCGTCGAGGAGCTCACTCGCGACGCGTTCTGGGGTATGAGCCGTCCTGGCTGCGACGAGCATCTCTTGGCACATAAGCTCCGCAAAGTCGCCGCCTTCGTGCCGGAACTCGACTTCGTCGCCGAGGTCGACGGCAAGATCGTGGGGAACATCATCTACTCAAAGGCTAAGGTGCTCGACGATGCCGGTACCGAGCATGAGGTACTGACCTTCGGCCCCATCAGCGTTCTGCCGGAGTACCAGAGCCAGGGCATCGGCCAAGCCCTTCTGCGGCACACCATAGCAGAAGCCAAGCGGCTTGGATACCGGGCCATCTTGTTCTTCGGCCACCCCGATTACTACCCGCGGGTAGGGTTCAAGAGAGCAAGCGAGTTCGGCATCGTGACGGCAAGCGGGAAGAGCTTTGACGCGTTCATGGCGATGCCTCTTCTTGATGGCGCTCTCGACGGCATAACCGGTCGCTTCTACGAGGACCCGGTATTTGAGGACCTGCCCCCGGAAGAAGTGGATGAGTTCGACAAGGGGTTCCCTCCAAAAGAAAAGTGGCAGCTTACCCCAGTGGACGTGCTGATGGAGCGTCTGGAGGCTCCGGCGCAGGCCGCCCTACGCGATCACGGGGTAAAGGTGCTTGCGGGGCTCAATCGCTTTAGCGGCCGGGAGATCGCTTCGTGGCCAGGGATCGACGAGAAGGCAAAGGCCACTATCAACGAAACCTTGAGAGAGCACGGACTACCACCGAAGGTGTTCGTCTACTAAGGCGTGAGGAGCCCACAACTGCCGGGACCTGCCCTGTGTGGCGTGTGACGGCTGAAACTAGCCATCCCCGGCGCTTCCAGCCACGAAGTTAAGTATGGCCTGGTGGATGTACTCCGCAAGGTCCTGCTGGTAGGAGGGAGAGCCTAAGAGGCCTTCCTCGTGCGGATTGGAGAGGAAGCCCAGCTCGATGGTGGCGGATGGAACACTCGAGTTGTTCAGGATGAAGTGCTCCAGCCTTGACGAAGCCTCGCGAGTAGTTCCGGTCTTTTCTTTGAGCTGCGCCTGGATCAGTTCGGCCAGGCGCTTGTTTTCTTTGTTCTTCGAGGAGTTGTAGAAGGTCTGGGCGCCCCACTCCGAAGAGTCGGTGAAGGCGTTGCAGTGCAGGGATATGACGATGGTAGCTCCTGAGGACTTGATGAGCTTTATGCGTTCTGTGACGTCGTCCTTATCATCAGTCTCGAGGTCATAGTCGCCGGTGCGCGTGTAGACGACCCTGGCCCCGGATTTCTCCAACCGGACTCCCAAGTAGAGAGCTACATTCAGGGCGACGTCCTTCTCCAACACAGTTGTGCCGCAAGCGCCGGGATCGATGCCTCCGTGTCCCGGGTCTATGTAGATGACTTGGCCGGTGAGAGGGCCTGGCTGCACCGAAACAGCAGGAGAGGGCGAGATCGCACGCCCGGCCTTCCACGCCGCCGCAAAGACCAAGGCGGCGATAGCTACGGCCAGGACGGTCTTCCTTGAGCTGATAATGAAGAGAGGCAGGCGCCCGCGCCTGCCTCTACGTCTAGCCATGTGCATCCCTCACGCAAAGACGCGAACTCACAGAAGAACAGTACTCCCGAGGGAAACGAGTTATTCTCTCTTAACGCTTGGAGAACTGCGGAGCCTTGCGAGCCTTCTTGAGACCGTATTTGCGGCGTTCCTTCATCCGCGGGTCACGGGTGAGGAACCCTGCCTTCTTGAGCGAGGGGCGAAGGTTCTCGTCTACCACGACGAGAGCCCTGGCCACGCCATGCCTGCATGCGCCGGCCTGGCCGGAGAGACCGCCGCCCTGAACGTTCACGAACAGGTCGAACTTGCCTTCGGTCTCGGTAAGCTTGAACGGAGCCACCACAGCCTGCTCCAGGCTGGGGTTCATGAAGTAGGATGACAGGTCCTTGCCGTTCACGTCGATCTTCCCGGTGCCCGGGAGGATCCTTACCCTTGCGACAGCGTTCTTACGCCGCCCGGTTGCGAAGACTGCTTCTGACAATACTACTCTCCTCCTTGCCACACGGACGGCTTCTGAGCCTCGTGAGGATGAGTCCCGCCCCTGTACACAAAGAGGCGCTTCATGATCTTCCTGGAAAGACGGTTGTGAGGAAGCATGCCCTTGACCGCGGCCTCGATGACGGCCCGCGGGTTCCTCTTGAGCATGACCTCGTAGGAGATGTACTTCGCCCCGCCGGGATAGCCGGAGTGGGTGAAGAAGACTTTGTCCCTCGCTTTGTTGCCCGTGAGCTTCACTTTTTCAGCGTTCAATATGATCACGCTGTCCCCCGCGTCGACGGATGGCGTGTAAGTGGGCTTCAATTTGCCACGAAGGATACTTGCGCATAGACTTGATAGCCTTCCGAGGGGCTTCCCTTCGGCGTCGATGATCCACCACTTTCGCTCGACTTGCCCAGGTTTAGCCATGTACGACTCGGCCAACGTGAAAACCTCCTTGATGCTGCCAATGCAAGCAGTATACATTCTAACGGTGCACCTAGACCGGGTCAAGAGTAAGAAACGGCCTCAAGACACAGTCCTTTTCCCGGTGCACAAGGCCCAACTGCGATGCGGCCCGGATCCGCAAGCGCCCGTCCCACGGTCCCGGCCGGCAGGTGGCCCCTGGCCACTTCGATCAGGGTTCCCACCAGGAGACGGACCATCTTGTACAAGAACCCGTCGGCAGCCACCCAGAACTCCCACAGGGCGTCGGGACGCCCGTCGACTTCCCTGCGGATCCACTCGGCCCGGACCACTTCACGGGTGGTTGTCTTCGCCGACGACCCTTCCGCCCGGAACGAAAGGAAATCGTGCTTCCCTATGATTGCCTCCGCCTCGGTTGCCAACAGGTCGAAGTCGAGCCGCCACGGGTGCCAGTGTGTGTACCTGGCCCAGAAGACGTCCTGTTCCGGCAGTCTCCACAAGCGGTAGCAGTACGTCTTCGACACCGCGTCCGATTGCGGGTCGAAGTCGACCGCAACGTCCTCCGCAGGTCCCAGGATCACATCCGGGGGCAGAAACGCCCTCACAGCCCTTGGGAGCCGCTCAGCAGGCACCGTGCTGGATGTGGTGAAAGATATCACCTGCCCGCGAGCGTGCACTCCCGCGTCCGTCCGCCCCGATGCCTTCACAGTAACCGGATGGCCCAATAGCTGCTGCAGCGCTTCTTCCAGGACCGACTGGACGGTCCGCTCGCCAACCTGGCGCTGGAACCCGGCGAAACCTGTTCCGTCGTACTGCACAATCGCCTTGAGCCGCCTCTTCGCAGCCTCACCGGGAAGCGAGCCCCGGCCTGCACCTGGCGAACAGAACGAGGCCTGCATGGCTAGAGCGCCTTCGGGACGACGGGCCCGAACCGGACTCTCAGGAATATAACGGCCGCCGTTATGCCGATCACCAGGCCAAACGCAATGTAGTCCCTGGCATGGAAGCGGAACTGCCTCATCCTGGTCCTACCCTGTCCGCCCCTGTAGCAGCGGGCTTCCATAGCCATCGCCAGATCGTCAGCGCGGCGGAAGGCGCTGACAAACAGGGGCACGAGCAGGGGTACAAGGCTTTTCGCCCTCTTCAGCATGTTTCCCGACTCGAAGTCGGCTCCCCTGGCCATCTGGGCCTTCATAATCCTTTCCGCTTCCTCCAGGAGGGTTGGGATGAAGCGAAGGGCGATGGTCATCATCATGGCCAGCTCGTGAGCAGGGACGCCGAGGCGGGAGAAGGGCTTCATCAGATCCTCCAGACCGTCCGTCAGCTCGATGGGCGACGTCGTCAACGTGAGAAGCGACGTGAACATGATCAGGATGACAAGCCGGACGCCGATGAACAAGCCCTGCACCAGCCCAGACCAGGTCGCGGTCAGAGGTCCAATCTTGAACATGACGGGCCCGGGAGTGAGGAACAGGTGCAAGATGAGCGTGAAGGCCATGATGAACGCGATAGGACGAAGCCCTCTAAGCAAAAGCCTCGCAGGCACCTTCGACATCGCCGCGGCAAGGAAAGCAAAAGCCCCCATCACAATGAACGCGTAGAAGTTGTTGCCTAGGAACAGGACAATCATGAAGATGACGGCGATAGCGATCTTGGCCCGTGGGTCCATGGAATGGACAGGCGACTCTGCCGGGTAGTACTGGCCCATGAGAACTCCGCTGGACATCATAGAGCCCGCTCCGCCCCCTTCGCCGCGGCCCGCTTACCGCCTAACTCCCTCGTGATCTCCGCGAAAGCTTCTTCCACATTGACGATGTCGGTACGGACGTTGAACCCCCGCTCCCGCAAACGCTCCATAAGGGTAACCACGTCCGGAGCCCGCAGGCCCACCTGAGCGATGAACTCGGCCCTAGAGAAGATCTCCCGGGGAGTGCCATCCGCCACCAGACGTCCCTTGTTCAGCACCAGTAGCCTCTGGCACAACCGGGCCACGTCCTCCATGTTGTGAGATACCAGGATCACCGTCATGCCCGCCTTGTGCATGTTGCTGACGTACGAGAGCAGGTCGTCCCGTCCCTTCGGATCAAGCCCGGCCGCCGGCTCATCCAGCACCAGGACACTAGGCTTCATGGAAACCACCCCGGCTACCGCAACCCGGCGGAGTTGCCCTCCCGACAGCTCGAAAGGCGACCTCGAGAGGATCTCGTCCGTCAGCCCGACCATTTTGGCCGCCGCCTTTACCCGCTCCTTCACGACTTCCTCGGGAAGCCCCTGGTTGCGGGGACCAAACGCGATATCCTCCCATACCGTCTCCTCGAAAACCTGCTGTTCGGCGTACTGGAACACCAATCCGACCTTCTGCCGGAGGGGGCGCAGGTTCCGCCCCTTCTCCCAGATGTCGACGCCGTCCACAAGCACACTGCCGGACGTAGGCTTAAGGAGCCCGTTGAAGTGCTGAATCAGAGTCGACTTTCCGGACCCTGTGGGGCCGATGAGCCCGACAAACTCTCCGTCCTCGATCCGGAAACTCACGGATGAGAGGGCGGTAGATTCCGAGGTCGAACCCCGGTTGTATATGTGGGTCAGTTCCCTGACTTCAATCGGCATATCTCTTCCACCAGTTCTGGAACCGATAGGGCGTCAGGCGCAACGGGGTATCCTGCTGCTACCAGCATCGCTGACAGCTTCCCCAGAGGGGGAACGTCCAACCCCAGCGCCAGGAGTTCGTCCTTGTTCTTGAAAACTTCCTTTGGGGGTCCCTGCATCAGGACCTTGCCCTTGTCCATGACCACGACCCGGTCGGCGTAGAGGGCCTCGTCCATGTAGTGAGTGATATGGATCACGGTGATCCCGTGCTTGCGGTTAAGATCAAGCACGGTGCGCATAACCTCTTCGCGACCGCGCGGGTCCAACATGGCCGTGGGTTCGTCCAGGATGATGCACCGGGGCCGCATAGCGAGGACGCCGGCAATAGCGACCCGCTGCTTCTGACCACCTGAAAGAAGATGCGGGGCGTGTCGCCGCATGTGCAGCATGTCCACTGAGGTGAGAGACTCCTCAACTCGTTCCCTGATCTCGGCGGGAGGAACTCCCAGGTTCTCGGGCCCGAAAGCGACATCTTCCTCAACCACCGTAGCGACGATCTGGTTGTCCGGGTTCTGGAACACCATCCCCGCGGACCGCCGGATCTCCCAGGTGTACTTCTCCTCCTTGGTGTTCATGCCAAACACGTAGACATCCCCGGACTCCGGCAGGAGGAGGACGTTAAAATGCTTAGCCAGGGTAGATTTGCCTGACCCGTTAGGGCCGATGACCACAAGGAACTCTCCTTGTGACACCTCTAAATCCACCCCGGCCAACGCCGTTACCGTTTCCTCTTCTCCGACCAGGTACCGGTGATAGAGCGATTTTACCTCTAACTTTCCGGTGTTCTGGGACATTCCTGTCTTGCCTACTTTTCCGGCGCTATGAGCTCAAGTATGGCCATAGGGGCGCCGTCGCCGCGCCTCTGGGCGATGTCCAGAATACGGGTGTAACCGCCGCTCCTGTGGGCGTACCGGGGCGCAATGGTATCGAACAGCTTCTTCACTACATCCTCCTTCAGGATGTAGGCCATAGCCCGGCGCCTGGCGGCGAGAGTATCCGTCTTGCCCAGCGTGATCATCTTTTCGGCGATGGACTGGGCCTCTTTGGCCTTGGTCAGGGTTGTCTCGATGCGCTCCCTCTCAAGAAGAGCGGTAACAAGGGAACGCAGTAGAGCGCGCCTCTGCCCCATTGGCCGGTCGAAACGCGAGTGAGCCAACTTCATTTCCCCCTAGCTTGTGGCAGCCGCCACCCCTACTCTTCCTCGGGGCGGAAGGCCAGTCCCATCTCGGCCAGCTTGTTCTTGACTTCCTCAAGGGACTTCTTGCCCATGTTGCGCACTTTGGATATTTCCTCTTCGGTCTTCTGGATGAGCTCGCCGACGGTGTTGATGCCGGCGCGCTTTAAGCAGTTGAACGACCTCATGGAGAGTTCCAGTTCCTCGATGGGCATCTCCAGGACGCGTTCGACCTCGGTCTTCTCAGCGGCGTCTTCCTCGCTGGCATCCTCCCTCACCCTGGCAGAAAGGTTCTTGAACAGGGTAAAGTGCTCGATAAGGATGTCGGCAGCCCTCTCCAGGGCTTCCTCGGGACGGATTGAGCCGTCGGTCCAGATCTCGAGGGCGAGGCTATCGTAGTCGGTTCTATGGCCGACACGAGTGGCGCTCACAGTGTAGTTGACCTTGGTCACGGGAGTGAACTTGGAGTCGATGGCGATGACGCCGATCGGCTGGTTCACGATCTTGTTGGCCTCGGCAGTAACGTAGCCGCGGCCTTCCTCTATGGTGAGCTCCATCGCGAGACGCCCGCCGGTATCCAGGTCGGCTATGTGGACCTCGGGGTTGATGATCTCCACGTCGGGATCAGCCACGATGTCATAGCCGGTTACCTCGCCGGGGCCCTCCTTCTCGATGCGGGCGACTTTGGGCCCGGGGCTGTGAAGCCTGACGACCAGTTGCTTCACGTTGAGGAGGATGTCGGTGACGTCTTCGCGGACGTCGGGAATGGTCGAGAACTCGTGAAGCACTCCTTCAATGTTCAGCCTGGTTACAGCTGCTCCAGGCAGTGACGAAAGGAGGACTCTCCTAAGGGAATTACCTACCGTGACTCCGTAGCCGCCCTCGAGAGGCTCGACTACGAAGCGGCCGTACTTCCTGTCGGCAGAGATCTCTTCGCACTCAACCTTAGGCTCTATGAAATTGAACACTATCTATTGGCCCCCTTCAATGTCGCGAGTTAGGGGTTCTCTACTTGGAGTACAGCTCGACGATGAATCTCTCATCGACCGGAGCGTCAACCTCATCCCTCTCGGGAAGACGCACGATGGTAACTTTCCAGTTCTCCGCGTCCAGAGCCATCCACTGAGGTACGTTGTGTCCCGCGAGCCCTTCGGCAATAGCCTTGAAGTACTCAAGCTTGAGGTGGCTCGGGCGGATCTTAACCTCATCGCCCGGGCTTACCAGGAATGACGGGATGTCGACCTTGCGGCCGTTGACCTCAACGTGACCGTGGGTAACGATCTGCCTTGCCTGCTTCCGGGAATGAGCGAAGCCGGCCCGGTAGACAATATTGTCGAGCCTCCGCTCCAGGAGGATCATGAGGGTCTGGCCGGTGACGCCGCGGGTCCGGACCGCCCTGGCGAAGTAGTTCCGGAACTGCCTCTCGCCGACGCCGTAGAACCTCTTGGCCTTCTGCTTCTCACGGAGCTGGAGACCATATTCGCTGGGCCTTCTCTGCCGTCCGTGCTGCCCCGGCGGAGTTGGTCTCTTCTCAAGGGTGCACTTGGTGAAGCACTTGTCGCCCTTGAGGTACATCTTCTGGCTCTCGCGCCTGCACAACCTGCATGACGCATCGGTATACCTAGACATTGTCTGCCTCCCTTATACGCGACGCCGCTTGGGCGGACGGCATCCGTT
>CAZRRG010000024.1:0-23002 GCA_964602455.1 uncultured Eubacteriales bacterium
AGGTCGCCGCCGGGATCTAATTGAAGAGCCCTTCGAAAGAAGGGCTCTTGTCATTTCTCATCCGCTAGAGATGAACCCGACGTGTTGTTTTCCCCAACACGTCGGAGGGCCGGTGACTAGAGCATCGGCCGAGAGTCGCCGGTAACCAGAAATGCGGTAACGTCGGCGACCACCGCATCCCGGTCAGGTTCATAGAGGATGATGTGGCTGGACTCCGGGTAACGCTTGAGGACCTTCTCTGTAGAGGAAATGTTCCTATAGATATAGTCTGCGCTCTTCGGTTGCACGGTGTCGTCCTTGTCTGACTGCGCGATGAACGTGGGGCATGTCACCATGGGGAAGAGGCGCTTGGTCGTCCGGAGCAATTCGAGGAAGTTGTGAAGCGCGCTCACAGGCGGCTTCAAGGCTACCTCCTCGCGGTACCGGCGAAGGTGAACGTGATTGCCGCTCTTCAAGTCTTCCAGGATGTTGAGGGCAACTCGCCGAACGTTCCCGACATATACCGGCATGTTCAGAAGCGCCAGCCGTTCGATATCGTGCCTGGCGGCGAGGTTCACGGCGATGAGTCCGCCCATGGAGAATCCCACAACCGACACCTTGTCGCAGGTTTTCTGCAGCTCCGCAAGGTTTTCTTCAGCATACCTAATCCAATCATGGTAGGTCACCTTGCCGATCTCGTCGCAGTTCTCGCCATGTCCAGGCAAGTTGGGGCACCTGACTATCAAGTCGGGGATGCCGGCCAGGAGGTCTGCCAGGGGTTTCATGTCGTCTGAGTTGCTCAAGAATCCGTGGATTAGAAGACATCCTTGCTTCGCCTGCACGTGCTAAACCCCCACAATGCGTCTTCACCATTCGTAGTACTGTCCTGCGATACGGTACGATGCGACACGCGGATGGGTCTGACCGTCATGTATCCCTCGCTGCTCCAGCCTAGTCTTGCCTGCTCGTGAGGTTGCGCGTTTCCTGGGATCTGCAGTAATTTGGAAGGCCTGTTGACAACTCTGGGGATAAGTGGCAACTCTTGTGGATAACGGTGTCAATTTCCCAGTATAAGGCAATTTGGATTAGCGCGGCCCGACAAGGCAGGCCACGAAAGGCATCTCGAGCATCCAAGGTTCTCGCAACAAAGTCCCAGCGTGGGAACAGTTTAGGCGCCGGGGTCGTCATAATGGCAGTTGGGCTGTATTATGTGAACAGGGCCTTACGCTGGGCGAACGCGCAAACAATCGTTGCGTTGCCTGGCGGAAATAGGCGACAGGTTGCCGGCTTCTCGATTAGACGAAAGACACCTTGCAGTGCCGGTCGAAGCCTGAGCCTTCTTCAAAATAAGGAGGTTGGACAGTTGTCGAAAAGGTTTGCTCGAACCATCGTCCTAGCAGTCTTGGCGCTGGCCATGGCATTGCCGTCGGTGGCGATGGCAGCCCCGTCTCAGTCGCAGAGTTTGAGTGCTCCATGGTATGCACGGTGGATGCCGTTCCCGATCTGGGCCGTGGAAGGCCAGGTACCTGCACGGGGAACCGGTCTCCGGTACCAGATGGTCTACAACGCGGAGAAGAACGAGGTCCAGCTGATGGTGCTTAACGCCACGAAGAAAGACATCACCGTGACTACACCGACTGCCTTCACCACGGATTTCGCTCTGTGGAAGGACGGCGTACTTGTCTGGCGTTACTCGACCGACAGGAGCTTTGCGGAGATCGTCACCAAGGAGACTATCAAGGCAGGACAGGGCAAGGTCTACAAGCAGGAGTTGCCCAATCTGCCTGCCGGGACCTATCTCGCGCAGTCCTACTACATCGGTGAGACCAAGCGCACGCCGGTTGCGTCTACCAGTATCGTGATAAGGCGTCAGCAGACGTCCGACCCCCTGCAGTACACCGTCGAGTATCTTGCCGCGGGATGGTTCAACAGCTCGCCCAGGCTCCGGGTCACCATTAAGAACACGTCCGATAAGGATCTGAAGCTGCCCTACCAGTGGGGCTATCAAGTGCTCGTAAAGGTCCCCGGCGCCAAGGACTATCTCGGCAACGTGGGGATCGGCCAGTCCATCGGCACAATCGAGGCCGGCGCTACGCGGTACGTCTTCGTGCCTCTGAACGGTCTTGCGCCCGGAACCTACCAGGTCGACGTCCGCTCTAACATCGGCGAGTGGTCCGCATGGAACTACAGGACCGTGGCCCAGACATGGTTCTACATCGGCAGGTAAGATAGCGCGGTTCGCAATCCAGGGAGATTTTGGAGAGCAAAGGGGAGCCTCGCAAGGGGCTCCCTTCCTTGTTACACTGGAGGTGGCGACCATCCCCACCCGTCCGCGGCTGTTCCTCGTGGATCTCCGAGGGTGTGAAGCGGGTCGCCCTTGCGAAGCACGCATTTTAACTGATATCATGCCCGAGGAGCTTTGCTTGTAACGTAGGAGGAGATGCCCCATGAAGGAGTATTCCGCTGGCAACATCCGCAACGTCGTCCTGATCTCTCACGGTGGAGCCGGAAAGACGACAATCGGTGACGCCATGCTGTTCCTCTCCGGAGGTAACGACCGTTTTGGAAGGACCGACGACAACACATCGGTTCTGGACTTCGATCCCGATGAGCAAAAACGCAAGACAACGATTTCCACATCCGTCGCGCCTGTCGAGTGGAAGGGCACCAAGGTAAACGTCCTCGATACCCCAGGGTATTTCGACTTTGTGGGTGAGGTCAGGTCCGCTCTTCGTGTCGCCGACGGCGCGGTGGTTGTCGTCGACGCCACCGGAGGAGTGGAAGTGGGGACTGAGCTGGTGTGGCAGTACTCCCAGGAGTACGGGGTGCCGCGCCTGTTCGTGGTGAACAAGCTCGACCGCGAGAACACCGACTTTGACGCGGTTGTGAACCAGATCAACGAAACGCTGGGAGCCCACGCCACGCCATTGTACCTTCCCGTTGGCAAGCAGTCTTCGTTTAAGGGCCTAGTGGACGTCATAAAGGGCGTCATGATAACGACGGGAGCTGACGGCAAGTCTACCGAGGGATCGGTTCCCGCTGATCTCGAGGGCGCCGTGTCCGAGCTTCGCGAGCGGCTTAAGGAAGCCGCCTGCGACGGAGACGATACCCTCATGGAGAAGTACCTTGAGGAGGGGGATCTCTCCAACGAGGAGATCGAGCGCGGTCTGCACCTGGCTTCTATCGCCGGCAAGATCTCGCTTATCATCCCTATAGCCGCGGCAAAGCTTCTGGGTGTCCGCGAAGTGCTGGACGCGATCGTTCGTTTCCTACCCTCACCCAAGGATGTTCCTGCTGTGAAGGGTCACGTCCCCGGCCAGGATGACGAGGTTGAGCGAGCCAGCGATGAGAATGCGCCGTTCTCGGCTCTGGTCTGGAAGACCATGGCTGACCCCTACGTCGGCAAGTTGACCCTGTTCAGGGTCTACTCCGGCAAGTTCGTATCCAACGGCGCCTGCCTCAACTCGACCAAAGGCAAGGTCGAGAGGATCGGGCAGCTTTACACCGTTAAAGGCAAGACTCAGGAGCCGGTCGCCTCAGTCAACGCGGGCGACATCGGCGCCGTTGCGAAACTGACCGACACTCTGACGGGAGACACCTTGTGCAAGCAGGAAGAGCCGGTTGTCTTCAAGGCTATCGCCTTCCCGGCGCCGGTTTACTCGGTCGCCGTTCACCCCAAGTCCAAGGGCGATGAAGACAAGATCTCCTCCGGCCTCACGAGGCTCATGGAAGAGGACCCGACGCTCAAGGTCGAGCGCAATGCCGAGACGGCAGAGACAATCCTGTCTGGTCTGGGAGAGGTTCACCTCGAGGTCACAACCGGCAAACTCAAGAGGAAGTTCGGCGTCGACGTCGAGCTCACGACCCCCACCATCCCGTACAGGGAGACGATCAAGGGGTCTGCCAAGGCTCAGGGTCGCCATAAGAAGCAGACCGGCGGCCGTGGACAGTTCGGCGACGTGTGGATCGAGTTCGAGCCGCTTCCCGACAAGGAGTTTGAGTTCGTCGACAAGATCTTCGGAGGCGCGGTTCCCAGGCAGTTCATTCCCGCCGTTGAAAAGGGCCTGCGCGAGGCGCTCCCTGAGGGCGTCATCGCCGGATACCCCATAGTCAACATCAGGGCGACTCTGTACGACGGCTCCTTCCACCCGGTGGACTCGTCTGAAATGGCCTTCAAGATCGCGGCTAACCTGGCTCTCAAGAAGGGCTTCATGGAGGCCAATCCGATCATCATGGAACCCATAATGAGGCTGGAGATCACCGTCCCCGAGCAGTTCATGGGCGACATTATGGGAGACCTCAACAAGAAGCGCGGCAAGATCCAGGGTATGGACACCAGGGGTCACATCCAGGTCATCCGCGCCTTGGCGCCGCTTGCCGAGGTACAGAAATATGCCATCGACCTCCGGTCAATGACTCAGGGCCGTGGGCTGTTCTCGATCGAGTTCGACCACTACGAGGAAGTCCCGAGCAACATCGCCGATGCGGTGATCGAGGCGGCGAAGAAGGCCAAGGAGCAGGCAAACAAGTAGGGAAGTCGCGGTAGGGCACCGGGCCTGGGTGATCACCCGAGGCGGGCAGCGTTACCGATAAGCGAGTAGTTAACCGGGTCCCGGCGGGTTAATCCCTCCGGGACTCGACTATGTTAAGACAGGTCAATCCCGGTATGTCGCGATCGAGTTCCGGATCTCGGTGCGCCAGCACGGCATCCGCTGCAATCGAGCTGGCAGCCACGAAGGCATCGGCCGCGCTCAAGCCAGCGCGCGCCTTGATGTCCGCAGCACTCCACATAAGGGCCTCGTCGGGCCAGACCTCATCCATCTCGAGACTCCGCACCTCGACTATGAAGGATGATGCTTGGGCATCACCAGCGCGGGACTTCACGATATAGGCGAGTTCGAAGATGGTCATGAAGGATACGTAGATGGTCGCTTCGCCCCGGTCCCTAGCCTCAAACAGGCCGCGGACCACTTCGGACCCGGGCTCGCCCTGGTAGAATGCCAGTATTGCACTAATGTCCAGGAGGTAGGACTTGGGGGAGAGGTTCATTCCTTTCCCTCCCTCCGGCCGCTCTTCGGTGCCTTCTCAGTCGGATGCAGGCCATCTTTCGCTAGAGCCCGTTCTCGTTCTCGGTAATCAGCCAAGGCGGACAAGTAGTCCTTGCCTTTGCCTTTTCCCTCAAACGACTTCCATGCCTTTTCCGGTAGCGGGAAGACCTCAATGGATTCATCCTTCACCACCCATGCGATCCGGGTTCCTTCCTGAATCGCAAACTGGTCTCGGACCTCAGCTGGGATGACTGTCTGATACCTGCTGCTCACCGTCGTGCTGATCATGGTTTTGGGCTTCTTGGTGGTCATATGCGCCACCTCCAACCACATCGTACAAGGCGGATCATGAGAAAACAAGATGACATTACATGCCATCTTGTCTACTGCTCACATGTCTTGCGTGGGGAACAGCTGATCACTCAGCCACTACCGGGAAGTGACAAGCGTCCTTGTGCCAGGCATGAGCAATCACTGGTATATCCCTTGTATCTTCACCCCGCGGTAGTAGTAGGCCACGATGTCCTCGGCGGATTTGCCCTGCTGAGCCATCATCCAGGCGCCCCACTGGGACATGCCAACGCCGTGGCCAAATCCTCTACCCTTCATATAGATGTTGTCTCCGCTCATCCGCACCTCATCGAGCAGCGTAGACTGCATGGCCTTATCGCCTATGGCTATCCGGAAGGATGGAGCCGGGACTTCCTTTCCGTTCACCACCAGAGTCTCAGCCCTGCCCGACGGGCCTTTCCGTCCGATCTTGATGGACGTCACGTAGCCAACGTCGACTCCGACCGCGGCACATGCTTGAGATACCTGCGCGTTCGTGAACGTCTTGTACCACGGATGGGCGGGCTCAGCCTGCACATCGTTCACCGGGATCACGTAGGGTGTGGCTTCCTTCTTGTAACCGAGTCCTTCCTGCGCGCTTGCGGTTACTCCGCCGGAACTGGCGTGGAACCACGCGTTGATGGGGGCGCCACTGTACGTCACGACCTTCCCGCGAGTTGCGGCCACGGCGGCCTTCACCTTGTCGTTGACCCGTGACGCGTTGTACGCTTGAAACTCCTTTGGATCCGTACTGGCGTCGGTGCCGCGGTGGGGTACGCCTCCGTCCGCGATTTTCCTAAGCGTGAACGTCCGCGCGACAATCGCCTGGGCCTCAAGCGCTTGGGAGGGCCAGTTCGGATCCATCTCGGCTGCAACGACGCCCTCCAGATATGTTTCCAGCGGCATTTGCTTTACCTCGCCGGTGTCGGTCATGTAGACCGATATGGTGGGCTCCGAGTTCGGCAGGTTGACCTTAGGTTCGTGATTCCGGTTCCGGACAACCATCGCAAGTATGACCGCTAGGATGACGCCGGGGATGACAAGCCAGCGATCGCTCCTGAACATGCCTTTGCGTTTTGTGTTTTGTGACATGCTCCGTCGCCTCCGAGACTTATCTTTTCCGCTGGCGCGGCCCGTGAAACCCCGAAACCTTTCACATCCGGACGCCTCCGACTTATTGAGGACCCGGGATTCGGCGTGATAGCATTCTGGCAGGATATAGGCGGAGGTGGCTCTAGTGGACTGGAACATTCTTATTGCGGGCGGCGGCCCCGCCGGACTTACTGCCGCGATATACGCAGGTCGGGCGGGATGGAAGACCTCCGTGTTTGATCCTCTTGGCGGTGGCGGTCAGGCTAGCGTGACCGATATCATACACAACTACCCTGGGTTCCCATCAGGCATACAGGGCGCCGAACTCATGGAACTCATGGCCCAGCAGGCAAAAGCGTATGGCGTGACTGTGGATTACGACCAGGTCATAGATATCCAGAAGAAGGGCGACACCTTCCACGTAACATGCGAGAACTCGTCTCACACAGCCAGAGCCGTCATCTACGCGGCCGGTACTTCGCCGCGCAAACTGGGAGTGCCGGGCGAGGAGAAGTTTATCGGCCGGGGCGTGAGTTTCTGCGCTACCTGCGACGGCGCTCTCTTCAGGGACAAGGTCGTGGCGGTTGTTGGAGGGGGCGATTCGGCGCTTACTGAAGCCGAGTTCCTGACCAGGTTCGCAAGCGAGGTGCTCCTCATCCACAGGCGTGACGAGTTCCGGGCAGGCCTCGCTACCGTCCGTCGCGTGCTGGACAACCCCAAGGTGAAAAGGCTCATGTCCAGCGCGGTTGACGAAGTTTTAGGCGAAGAGCAGGTTAAGTCGATCTTGGTGCGGGACCTTGGGGCAGGCAAGGCGTCCGAGATCCCGGTGGACGGTTTGTTCCTATATGTTGGCTCGGATCCCAACTCCGGTCCCATAAAGCACCTGGTTGAGACTAATGACAACGGCTACGTGATAACCGGGGAAGATATGTCCACACGGACTCCTGGGCTGTTCGTTGCGGGTGACGTCAGGCACAAGTCGCTCCGCCAGGTGGCCACGGCTGTCGGAGACGGCGCCACTGCGGCGTGGTCGGCCGAAAGATACCTACTGGAAAGCCAATCGGAGGCGCGGAATTGAGACCTATAGTCAGACTGCTGCCCAAGGTGCGTCACCGGGTCTTCTACGGCCATCCCTGGGTGTTCGGGAACGAGGTGGAGTCCATCGAGGGCTCCTACTCGCCCGGCGACATAGTGGAAATCCGGGATCGCAGGGACGCGTTCGTGGCCCTGGGGTACATTAACCCTGAATCGGCAATCCTGGTCCGGGTCCTTTCGAGAGAGGACGTTAACGTGGACGAGGAGTTCATCCGCAGCCGGCTCGAGAGGGCCGTGGCCTTTCGCAAGGAGCTCTTCGGTATAGAGGGCAGTGTCGGCGAACAGCCCGGCGGCTACAGGCTGGTGTACTCGGAAGCCGACTTCCTTCCAGGCCTTGTAGTGGACATATTCGGTGGCTACCTCTCGTTCCAGACCCTCACACTCGGCATTGACCGGTGGAAGGAGACGATTGTCGAGGCGCTTAGCGAGATCGTTGAGCCAAAGGGCATATACGAGAGGAACGACGCGCCTGTGCGTTCCCTCGAGGGACTGCCTCAGAAAGCCGGGTACATCGGGCAGCCCTTCGACCCGCTGGTCGAGATGGACGAGAATGGGGTTCGCATGCTGGTCGACATCCAAAAAGGGCAGAAGACCGGCTACTTTCTCGATCAAAGCGACAACCGGCTGCGCGTGCGCGCGATATCAAGAGGCAAAGAAGTGCTTGACGCGTTTTCCTACTCGGGCGGGTTCGGGCTTTCCGCAGCCTATGCGGGGGCTAAGAGCGTAACCTGCGTGGATGCCTCAGAAGCCGCGCTTGACTTGGCCCGGGCCTCGGCCGAGAAGAACGGCCTTTCCAAGATGGTTTCGTGCCGGTCCGCAAACGTGTTTGACCTCCTGCGGGAGTATGAAAAGGACGGGGTCCGGTTTGACGTCGTGCTCCTGGACCCGCCCGCGTTTGCCCGTTCCCGCAAGATGGTGGAGAAAGCCCTGGCCGGCTACAAAGAGATCAACCTTAGGGCGATGAAGGTCATACGTCCCGGAGGATACCTGTGCACGTCATCCTGCTCGCAGCACGTGACCTGGGACGAGTTTGACGGGATGCTGGAAGCGGCGGCGGCCGACGCCAGGAAGCCGCTTCGCATTCTCGAACGTCGCGGACAGCGCTTCGATCACCCGATCCTTGCCGGCGTTCCCGAGACCGATTACCTCAAGTTCCGTTTGTGCCAGGTCATCGAGGGCTAGACCGGCTTCGAGCAGGCGAGTCCCGCGTATTAGGCTTCCCACGGTCGTCTTACTGCCTCATCCCACGCGCAGGTGTTGCAGTTCGGGACCCCGCGCGGTATACTTAGTCAAAGAAAGACAAAGATAGTAATCCAGGAGGTGAGCGGATGGCGAGCTTGGCTGACATGATTGAGAGCTACATTAGGGCCCTCATCGAAGAAGGCGAGGGCATCGCCGAAATCCAGAGGGCTCTCATCGCGGAGCACTTTCGCTGCGCGCCGTCCCAGGTCTCCTACGTTATCGCGTCCCGTTTCCCCCCTGAGAGGGGGTACCTGGTCGAGTCCAGACGCGGCGGTGGAGGCTTTATCCGGCTGACAAAGGTAACGCTGGAAGAGGGCAAGATACGCGAGATCTTGAGCGATGCCGGAAACTACCTGAGCCAAGGAGAAGCCTACCACTACCTTGAGAGACTGCGGGAGGATGGGTACCTCGATCAAAGGACTTTCGAGGTAATGAAGGCCGCGCTTTCCCGGAACTCACTGGCCCTGGGGCTTCCCGACCGGGACATAATCCGGGCCAATATCTTTAAGGCGATGCTCAACGCCTATTACAGGTATCCTGAACCGCGGGAAGAGGAGGAATAGCCGGATGCTTTGCGAGGAATGCGGGAAGAAGGACGCAACAGTCCGATTCGAGCAGGTTGTCAACGGAAAACGCACCGTGACCAACCTGTGCCAGGACTGCGCCCAGAAGAAGGGGCTAATGAACGTGTTCCTGCAGCCCACCTTGAACCTCTCCAGTCTCATGTCCGCTCTATTGGGCTCTCAGCTGACCGCGCCGGCGATTCCTGCCGGTGGAGAGGAGCAGAGATGCCCGGTCTGCGGGATGAGCTACAGGGACTTCGCGAGGGCAGGCATGCTTGGCTGCTCTCGTTGCTACAAGACTTTTGAGGACAGGCTGGAGCCACTCCTCCGGAGGATCCACGGTTCCGACCGCCACGTCGGCAAAGCTCCGATCAAGGCCGGAGGATCCGCCAAGCTCCGCCGGGAGCTGGAGGGACTCAAGCGGGATCTGGCGGCGGCGGTGCGGTCCGAAGCCTACGAAAAGGCGGCGGAGCTCCGCGATAAGATCCGCCAGGTTGAGGCCAAGTTGAAGGGGGAAGAGGAATGACACCCAAGAAGGAAGACCTGCTTGGTGCCATCGTATCCAGCTCCTCCTCTCCGTGGATGGACGGATCCGGGGCCCTTTCAGATGTTGTGATTTCATCGAGGATAAGGCTCGCGAGGAACCTTCATGACGTTCAGTTCCCCCATCTCCTTGAGGAGGACCAGGCCAAGGAGGTGCAGCAGAAGGTGTTCGCCGCGATAGAAGCGGTCAACGCCAAGGCCAAAGCATCCTTCGGCCGGCTGCAGTGCCTTGATCTCTCCCAGGTGTCCCCGCTGGAGCGACAAGTGTTGGTTGAGAAGCACCTCATGAGCCCACAGCACGCCCAGGCGGGTTTCGGCAAAGGCCTGGTTGTGAGGGCCGACGAGCGAGTGTCGATCATGGTGAACGAAGAGGACCATCTCCGCATCCAATGCCTCTACTCGGGGCTGGAGCTGGACGAGGCCCTCACTCTGGCCGGCGGCATCGATGACCTATTGGATGAGCGGCTGGACTTCGCGTTCGATGAGCGGGTTGGCTTTCTCACCGCGTGCCCGACGAACGCGGGCACAGGTATGCGTGCGTCGGTGATGGTGCACCTGCCGGCGCTCGCCATGACCGACGAGGTCTCCCGCGTGCTGTCGGCTGTAAACAAAGTGGGCTTGGTAGTGCGGGGGTTGTTTGGTGAGGGTACTGAGGGTCAGGGCAACGTTTACCAGATCTCAAACCAGATCAGCCTTGGCCAAGCCGAGAAAGAGATCGTCGAGAATCTGTCTCTCGTGGCCAAGCAAGTTGTGGCGGAAGAGAAGAGATTCCGGGACACGCTTCACCGGAACCAGCGTACGGCTCTTGAAGACCGCATCTTCAGGGCGTGGGGAATACTGACTAATGCCCGCAGCATGTCATCTCAAGAGGCCGTCAAGCTGTGGTCGGACGTGCGCTTGGGCGTCGAACTAGGGATGATGCCTACGCTCTCCGAGAAGAGCGTCAACCAGATCCTCGTTCTAGCCCAGCCGAACTTCGTACAGAGAGCATTTGGAAAAACCATGCCTCCCGAGGAACGTGACGCAAAGCGAGCGGACCTCATCAGGCAGCATCTTTCATAAGGAGTACCGCGAGGAGGTTAGATGATGGACGGAAGACCCAGATACACAGAGCGGGCCCGGAACGTTCTTGCGGCAGCGCAGGAACAGGCTCGCCTTCGTGGAGCCGAGGCCATGGATACCGAGCACATTCTACTCGGTCTCCTCCAGGCCGAAGGCAGCATAGCAGTTGAAGTTCTGAGGGCAATGGGCATCGATCCCAGAGCCATCGTGGAAGAGATCGACAAGAACGTCGAGAGGAAACCCCCGATAGCAGGTATCGAGGGAGTCACGCCCGGCGCCAAGAGGGTGATCCAGCTCCTCCAGGACGAGTCCAGAGACCTGGGCCATACCTGGATCGGAACTGAACACATCCTGCTTGCCCTGATCCGGGAAGGCGAAGGGCTGGCTGCTCAGATTCTGATTGGCTTCGGCGCTGACCTGGCAAAGGCTCGCGAGGAGGTTGTGAAGCGCGTTGGAGGCGACCTTTCGGCAAAGGCCGCCGAGGACACAACTACTGGCCCCGCGCCGGGGACTCCTCCGGGCAAGAGAGCCGGCGCGAAACGTACGCCAACGCTTGAGACCTATGGCAGAGACCTTACTCAACTGGCCGCGGCCGGCCATCTTGATCCCGTTATCGGACGCGAAAAGGAAATTGAGCGGGTCATACAGATCCTCTCCCGCAGGACCAAGAACAACCCGGTCCTCATAGGAGAGCCGGGTGTAGGGAAGACCGCTGTCGCCGAGGGGCTGGCAGAGGCCATAGTCTCCAACCGGGTGCCCGAGATGCTCAGGGGCAAGAGAGTCATCGCCCTGGACCTGGGCTCGCTGGTCGCCGGCACCAAGTATCGCGGTGAGTTCGAGGAGCGCCTCAAGAAGGTGTTGGACGAGATCAAGCGTTCCGGCGACATCATCCTGTTCATCGACGAGATGCACAACATCATAGGCGCAGGCGCCGCCGAGGGAGCCATCGACGCTTCCAGCATCCTGAAGCCGCTCTTGGCCAGGGGAGAACTCCAGTGCATTGGAGCCACGACTCTGGACGAGTACCGCAAGCACGTTGAGAAGGATGCCGCTCTTGAGCGCAGGTTCCAGCCGGTCATGGTCAGCGAGCCTAGCGTCGACGAGACCATAGCGATCCTGAAGGGTCTTCGCGACCGGTACGAAGCGCATCACAAAGTGAAGTACACCGATGAGGCGCTGGAGACCGCCGCCAGACTATCCGACAGGTATGTGTCAGACAGGTTCTTGCCCGACAAGGCCATCGACCTCATCGACGAGGCCGGTTCGCGGGTGCGGATGAAGGCTTCCGAGGCTCCCGACGAGCTAAGGGCCCTGGACGAGAAGATCGCCGAGCTGGCTCAGGAAAAGGAAGCCGCCGTCGCCAGGCAGGAGTTTGAGAAGGCGGCCGAGTTCCGCGACAAGGAACAGGAACTGCGCAAGCTCCGCGAGGAGAAGAAGAAGGACTGGCAGACCAAGGACATCCCTGTGAAGTCCCAGGTTACCGCCGACGACATTGCCAACATTGTCTCGGATTGGACCGGGATACCCGTGAAGAAGCTGGCAGCCGAAGAGTCTGAGCGTCTTCTGCACCTAGAGGACGAGCTGCACCGCCGCGTAATCGGCCAGGACGAGGCTGTTGCCGCCGTGGCTCGCGCGGTACGCCGCTCCCGGGCGGGGCTCAAGGACCCCAAGCGGCCGATCGGTTCGTTCATCTTCCTCGGTCCCACTGGAGTGGGCAAGACAGAACTGGCCAGGACCCTGGCTGAGGCCCTGTTCGGCGACGAGGACGCGATGATCCGTCTGGACATGTCCGAGTACCAGGAACGCCACACCGTCTCCAGGCTCGTTGGAGCGCCGCCGGGATACGTCGGCTACGATGAGGGCGGTCAGCTTACCGAGGCTGTCAGGCGCAAGCCGTACTCGGTTGTCCTCCTGGACGAGATCGAGAAGGCCCACCCTGATGTGTTCAACGTCCTTCTGCAGGTACTGGAGGACGGAAGGCTCACCGAAGCGCAGGGGCGCACCGTAGACTTCCGCAACACGGTCATCATTATGACCTCCAACGCGGGAGCCGAGGTCATCCACGGTAAGGCTGTCCTGGGCTTCACCGCCGAAAAGGACACCGAGAAGGCTCACGTCGAGATGAAGGACCGGGTCATGGACGCCGTCAAGCGGGTGTTCCGTCCCGAGTTCATCAACAGGATCGACGAGATAATCGTGTTCCACTCGCTCACGACCGAACACCTGAAGTCTATCGTGGACCTGCAGCTGAAGGAAGTTGCGAGCAGGCTCTGGGAGACGACCGGGATCGGCGTTGAGATAGCCGAGGCAGCCAAGGAGAAACTCATAGCTGAGGGCACCGACTCCGCCTACGGGGCACGGCCTCTCCGGAGGGCCATACAGCGGCTGGTCGAGGATCCCTTGTCCGACCTGGTGCTCCGAGGTGACTTCAAGGCCGGTGAGAAGGTCCTGGTCGACGTCGATGAGGGCGGCACCATAACGTTCAAGGCCGCCGAGGGCGCCGCCAGGTAGTCACAGGCAGAGATCCCGAAGGATATAGGGGCGCGGCATAGAACCTCTTTCGAGAGAAAGGAATGGTCCTATGCCGCGTCCCGTTACTAAGTACGTGTGCTCGTCCTGCGGTTTCACAGCCCCCAAGTGGTATGGCAGGTGCCCGCAATGCAGTGAGTGGAACACCATGAGCGAGGAGGTCGAGCGGCCGGCGGCTCCGGGTAGGGTTACCCGGACCAAAGCAACGCCTCCCGTTGTCCTCGCCAAGGTGCCTTCGGAAGATGTTACGCGCTTCTCCAGTGGGATGAAGGAGTTTGACAGGGTGCTGGGCGGCGGGATCGTCCCGGGCTCGGTCATCCTCCTGGCGGGCGAGCCGGGGATCGGCAAGTCGACGCTTCTCCTCTCGGTCGCTGAGCGGGTAGCCAAGGGATGTGGCAGAGTTCTGTACACCTCGGGCGAGGAGTCCCAGGGCCAGGTGAAGATGCGCGCTGAGCGGCTGGGAGTTGTCTCCGACGACCTCTACTTCTCAGCCCTCACGGATGTTGACGCAGTGCTGGAGGCGTGCCAGGAACTCACGCCCAAGCTCTTGATCGTCGACTCGATACAGACCTGCGAGGATACATCGGTTGCGTCCCTGCCCGGCGGGCCCACTCAAGTACGGGCGTGCGCCACCAAAGTCCAGCAATATGCCAAGGACCAGGGTGTGGCAGTAGTTATGGTAGGTCACACGGTAAAGGCGGGAGGTATCGCCGGCCCCCGGCTCCTGGAGCACCTGGTCGACACCGTCCTCTACTTCGAGGGCGACCAGAACCACCTGTACCGGATCATCCGGGCTCAGAAGAACCGGTTCGGTCCCACCAACGAAGTCTCGGTCTTCCAGATGGAGGAGGCCGGGCTTACTGAGGTGCCCAATCCCTCCGAGTTGTTCCTCTCGGAAAGAGACGCCAAGAACATAGGCTCATGCGTCGGTGTATGCCTGAAAGGCAACCAGGCCATATGCCTCGAGGTGCAGGCTTTGGTCGCGACCTGTGTGTACGGCGCCCCCCGCAGGGTAACCAGCGAGATAGAGCACGGAAAAGCGGCGCTCATCCTGGCAGTCCTCTCGAAGCGGTTAGCGAGCGCCCTCGATAACAAGGACGCCTTCCTGAAAGTCGCCGGTGGCATCCGCATTGACGAACCGGGGATAGACCTGCCGTCAGCGTTGGCGGTCATGTCGAGCTATGCGGATGTTCCCGTGAAGCCAGGCCTGGCCTGTTTCGGCGAGATTGGGCTGTCAGGTGAAGTGCGCATGGTGTCCCGGATGGAGGACAGGGTCAAGGAGGCCTTGCGCGTGGGATTCACCCAGGTGATGGTCCCGGCCGGGTATCTCAAGAGGCATAGGGCCGAGGGAGTCGTAGGTGTTTCCACGGTTGAAGAGGCCGTGAAGATCGCGTTGAACCAGTAGGCGAAGATACCTCGAGACAAGACTAAGGGGCGCCCCGACCGCAAGACCTGCGGTGCAGACGCCCCTCAATTTCCGCCAGAGAGCAGCTAGTAAGCCCTATGAAAAGTTGAACATACCGAGACAGGCAACTCGATCTTGTTCTTTGAGCAGGATGTCGTAGAGATTAAGGTTAAGGATGTTGCAGAGAGCAGCCAGGTAGAAGAGGTTCCGGCCGATCTCGTCTTCGAGGATCTCGGTGCAGTGGTCGCAGAGCTTTCCCTTCACGTGAGTCCTCATGTGCTCCTTCAGTGACTCCAGGGAATCCAGCTCAGGGGGGATCGACTGCTTTCCCGCCTCTATGCCTATGCACCCACAGTTGGTTACCGCCTTGCTCACCGCCCGGTTGACTCTGCCCGCGGACTCGGTGAGTTTGCTCATGACATCTAGAATACTCCTGTGCCGGACGAGGTAATCATCCACAGTCTCCTGAAAGCCATCGCATAGGAGGTCTTTCACTGATGTTTCACCTCGCAGAAGGTCAAGTGAAGGGAGATGGTGGACGTGGGGGGATTCGAACCCCCGACCTTTCGGATGCGAACCGAATGCTCTCCCACTGAGCCACACGCCCATCCATGCTTGAACGCAAGATCCATTCTACTGTAGCGGCAAATGGGAGTCAAGGAAGCGGCATGAGCACGTCTTCCAGCACGCTCATGGTCTTTTCTCTATCCCAATTCTTTGCGAGGATGAGTTCGGAGACGAGTATCTCTTTGGCGCTGTCAAGCATCTTGCGCTCGCCGGTCGAAAGGCCTTTCTCCCTCTCACGGCTGGAAAGATTGCGGACCACGTCGGCTACCTCGTAGATGTCACCGCTTTTGATCTTCTCGAGATTGGACCTGTAGCGGCGGTTCCAGTTGGTCGACATCGCCGTGCACTCCTGCCGGAGGACCAGCATCACCTTGTCGACCTCTTCAGCGTCAATGACGTCACGAAGCCCGATCTCCTTGGTGTTGTCGACCGGAATCATGACCTTCATGTCGCCAATGGGAAGCCGTAGAACGTAGTAACGATGGGTCTTGCCGAGGATTTCCCTTTCCTCAACGCCTTCGATGGTCCCGGCGCCGTGCATGGGGTAGACAACCTTGTCGCCTATGTTGAACATCTTGATCCCCCCCAATACACCATGACCCTATTGTACCACTAACTGGAGTTTTCGGTCAAACCGGGCCCGTCCCGGGCAGCATTGGCACCGGGAAGAAGGCGAGTTACGTCCTGTATAGATAGGCCTGTGCTGCTTGGACTGGCACATGGCTGGAGGATATAATAAGTCTGCGATACAACACGCAAAAGGAGGTGCTGCACTTGGAGAAAGCCCGTCGCTACTTCGCCTTTGCCGGGGCGATTATTGGCGGCACCGCCGCATTCTACCTGGTAGAACCTCTCTCAACGCTTCTAAAGAGAGAGTTTCAGATCTGGGAGTCGGCAGGCCTCATAGTCTTCGTCTCGGCGGTCTTCGCCGTGCTCTTCTTCTTCCTGGGCCCGCCCATGTCGAGACTCACCGTCTCCGGGTTGGAACTTATCGAGAAGAAAGTGGTCGGAGCCTCACTGCAGGATATCGTGGTTGGAGTTGGGGGCTTGATTATCGGCCTTATAATTGCCAATTTGTTGGCCCCATCTCTAGAGATGATCCCGCTGGTGGGCAAGTTCCTTCCGACCATCGCCCTTGTTGTCCTCGGCTACATAGGCATCGCGGTAGCCAGGAGCAAGAAGGACGACCTCATGGCGCTGAGTCCCGCGCGGCTCCGGCAGGTCGTACGCTCGTCAAGGGGAAAGCAGCAGGAACGGAAGAGTGGGGAGCTCCCTTTCGGTTCATCTGCGCCCAAGTTGCTGGATACCAGCACGATCATTGACGGACGAGTGATCGACATCTGCCGCTCTGGGTTCATAGAGGGTAAGCTTATTATCCCGAACTTCGTGTTGGACGAGCTCCGGCGCATTGCCGATTCGTCGGACAACCTGAAACGCAACAAGGGCAGGAGAGGCCTCGACACCCTTAACCGCCTGCAGAAGGACGTCCATACCGAGGTCCTAACCTGGGACTGGCCGACTGAGCCCGGTGATGACGTGGACGCCCACTTGCTGCGTATCGCGAAGTCTACAGGCGCAGTTGTCATGACAACCGACTTCAACCTGGCCAAGGTCGCCGAACTCCAGCAGGTGGGTGTGCTCAATATCAACCAGCTGGCCAACGCCTTGAAACTCATGGTCGCTCCGGGCGATGAGCTGATGGTTGAGATCCACCGTGAGGGCAAGCAGCCGAACCAGGGGATCGGGTACCTGGACGACGGGACCATGGTTGTGGTGGAGCAAGGAAGGCGGTTCATCAACCAGACGATTATGGTCGAGGTGACCAACGTCCACTCCACGCCTGCGGGCAGGATGGTATTTGCCCGGCCCAAGTATCTGGACAAGGTGGTCAACCAGGGTGAGTGACCCGGTCTGGGTCGTGATCCCGGCCGGCGGACTCGGCGTTCGAGCGGGTCTGCCGTTGCCCAAGCAGTTCTGTGACCTGAACGGAGTCTCTGTGCTTGAGCGGACGGTACGTCAGGTTATGCAGGCGCCGGAGGTTGTGGGGATAGTAATCGCCCTGCCGCCCGGCGAAAGTAGACAAGCCGGTCATCCTAGAGTCTTGGAGATCCGCGACCGCCTACTCAGCCTGTCGAGTCCATCTCGTCCCGTCCTGCTTGTGGACGGAGGGGAGACGCGCCAGGAATCTGTCAGGCTGGCGCTGGCGCATGTCCCGCCTGAAGCCGGGTTTGTCGCGGTACACGACGCATCAAGGCCCTTTGTGAGTCCGGACCTGTTCAGGCGGGTGGTGGAAGCAGCCTACCGGTCCGGCGCCGCGATCTGCGGCATCCGCCCCACCGACACGATCAAGGCTACATGCTCCCAGGATGCGATGGACGGCGCTGAGGGGACTGTCCTCCATACTCTGGACCGCGATGCGCTGGTGGCGGTCCAGACCCCTCAGGTGTTCGCCGCGTCTACCCTGCGGAAGGCACATGAGGCGGCGCTGCGGGACGCCTTCCAAGGCACCGACGACAGCAGTCTGGTCGAGCGGTTGGGTATGAGCGTAACGGTGGTGGCAGGGGAGAGGTCCAACGTGAAGATCACGTACGCCGAGGACTTCCGGCTGACAGGGACCCAGGTAACAGGTCTGGGATTCGACATACACCCACTGGCGCCGGGCCGGAGGTTTGTCCTCGGCGGCGTCGATATCCCGTCTGAACTGGGACTTGCCGGCCACTCCGACGCTGATGTTCTCGTCCACGCGGTCATGGACGCCATCCTCGGCGCCCTGGGGAAAGGCGACATAGGCCAGTGGTTCCCCGACAGCGATTCGAGATACGAGGGCGCATCCAGCATAGGGCTCATGAGGGATATGTGGGACACGCTACGGGTATCTGCTCAGATCGTCAACATCGACAGTGTGGTTATCGCAGAAACTCCCAGGATCATGCCTCACGCGCCAGAAATCAGGAAGAACATCGCAGTCGCTCTAGGATGTAGGCCCGAGCAGGTTTCGGTCAAGGCGACAACCGCGGAGAGGCTCGGGGCGCTGGGCCGCGGGGAAGGGGTCGCCGCCTACAGTGTGGCAACGCTGCTGAAAAACACTTAGGAGGGACAGGTATGCCAGAGAACACCGGCAAGGCTCCAGAAACCGTCACCCTCAAGGCGAAAGTCCTGTACTATCCCTTCATGGGCACAAACATAAGCCCGGAAAGAGTGGTCCTCCTCTCCAGGCTGTGCTACTCGCCCCTGAACATAGACCAGCTGGAAAGTCTCCTCCATGGGGACAAGCCCAACGATGAGGCCGCCGGCAAGTTCATCAGGGGCCTTATCGACAGCGGCCACCTGGGTACCCTCGAGCACTGGTATACGACCTTCGCCGTCGAAGGATACTCCCGCATCTCGAGCCAGCAAAACGACCGCCACCGGCTCCTTAAGATGTTCAAGGACGCGGGCGTTGTCTTCGTAAACGAAGCGGAGCAGGGCTCACCCGACGTCTCCCAGATGCAGCAGTCCCAAAGGTACGTTAAGGAAGATAACTTCAGGTATGTGGTGCCGCCCAGCTTCCACAGGAAGCCCGAGTTCCTGGAGAGGTTCCGCAAGCTTCAGGAAGAGGTCGTCGATATCCAGCGGGAAGGACTTGCCGCAGGGTTGCCGGCCGAGGACGTGCGGTTCGCCCTGACCAACGCGACGGAGACCCGGTTCGTGATAACCACAAACGCCCGGCAACTGCGGCACATGTTCAACCTAAGGTGCTGCCAGCGGGCCCAGTGGGAGATACGGGCGTTGTTTACAGAGCTACTTAACGAATACAAGAAGATAGCCCCAAATATCTTCTACCGAGCGGGAGCCTCATGCGACGATTTGGGATACTGCCCGGAGGGGAAAATGTCCTGTGGCAGGGCGCCGACTCTTGAGGCGCTGAAAGAAGCCTACGAGAAGAGCAGAAAGCATTGAAGGACAGAAGGCAAGACCAGGGGTTTATCAGGATCTATGGCAAGCAGCCCGTCAGTGAGGCTCTTCAGGGTGGATGGCCCGTCAGGGAGGTCTTCCTAAGGGCCGGCGCCGATGATGCCTTCACCAGGGAGCTAAAGAGGCAGGCCGCATCCTTGGGCGTCCGGGTGGCTGTGGTCGAGCCTCAACGCTTCGACCGCGACTATCCTCGCCAGAGCCAGGGCGTAGCCGCAACCGTAAGAGAGGTACCCTTGAGGGATGTCGATGATGTGCTGGGGGACATCCCTCATGGACAGGATCCCTTCTACGTGGCTATGGATGGCATCGAGGATCCCCACAACCTTGGGGCAATAACCCGCACCGCGCTGGCAATGGGCGTCCACGCCGTGGTTGTTCCGAAGCACCGTACAGCGGCGATCTCCGAGGGAGCGGTCAAGGCATCTGCCGGAGCAGTGTTCAGGCAGCCTATCTGCCAGGTTCCCAATATCCACTACTTCATCGAGTGGGCCAAGGAAAGAGGCATGTGGGTGTTCGGCCTCGAGGCATCGGCGCAGGCAACGATCTGGAGCGCGGACATGGCCGGTCCCATAGCCCTCATCATTGGGGGAGAGGGGAAAGGGCTGGCGCGACTCACCCGCGAGCGATGCGATCTTCTGGTGAAAATCCCGATGTCAGGACAGATCGGAAGCCTGAACGCGAGCGTCGCATGCGGTATGGCGATCGCCGAGATACAGAGACGGAGGCAACTAAAGGCCAGCGTAAGGCCATAATCGAGTCCTATTGCTTTCCGCGAGTTTACAAAAGTATAATGGGTTAGTCCTGTGGCTGGACGCAGGATGCCGGAGCAATAGCGGGAGAGTTAGAAAGCTGCCAGGTAACCGGGGGAGGGGTGCTTTTTGGCTATTGGCCCGCAAAGGGATCTATACTCGGCCTTCGAGATCCTCCAGGACGAAGAGGTCGTGGATATCGCTAGAGCAGGTTCGGTCTTGGCACAGGAGTATCTCATCAATAAATATAAGAGTTTCGTGCGGGCGAAAGCTCGGTCCTACTTCCTGATAGGCGCCGATCGCGAAGACATCATCCAAGAAGGCATGATTGGGCTCTACAAGGCGATCCGGGACTTTCGCAGCGACAAACTAGCTTCATTCAAGGCGTTCGCCGAGCTATGTATAACAAGACAGATCATCACAGCAATCAAGACAGCTACTCGGCAGAAGCACATCCCTTTGAACTCGTACGTTTCTTTGAACCGTCCGATCTATGACGAAGATTCGGACAGGACCCTCCTGGACATCATGCCGGGGACACAGGTCCTTGACCCTGAAGAACTGGTCATCAACACCGAAGAAGTCGGGTCGATGGAAGACAAGATAACCGAGATCCTGAGCGACCTTGAGTGGCAAGTGTTGAACTCCTATCTGGACGGCAAGTCGTACCTTGAGATTGCGGACGATCTGCAGAGGCACGTGAAGTCGATCGACAACGCCCTGCAGCGTGTCAAACGGAAGTTGGAGCGGTACCTGGATTCCAAGAACGGAGTCCGGATCTCGCACGAAGAAGCCACTATGCGGTAGGCCGTGTGTCCACGGCGGGTAACCGCGGAAGACGCGGGAGAAGAGGAAAGGCCCGGGTGAACCCCGGGCCTTGTGATTGGTCACGGCGTTGACAGATCGGAGCCTCGCACGGTACCATGAGTTTTGCACGTCTTCGTCGTTGGGCCAGCGTAGCTCAATGGTAGAGCCCGCGATTTGTAATCGCGTGGTTAAGGGTTCGATCCCCTTCGCTGGCTCCATTTCATTTTCTGGGACGTCTTACCCCGGAGACGACAAGGGTCCCCGTGGCGGGAACCCTCATCATTGTGGCAGGGCCAGTAGACTAGAGCCCGAGGCAGAGGCAGCCGATCCCGAAGACCAGCAGGATCAGGATCAGGAAGAGGATAAAGGCCTCGTTGAACCCGCCACCGCCGAAGAAACCGCCCATGCATGCCCCTCCTTTCAACTCGCGCTGTGACACGTTATGTGAAGAATGCTTCACTGGTGAAAGGGCATCTGCTCGTCAGCACCAGAGACAAGCGCCGCGAGACGAGACTGTCCTTCGGGGCAGACTGATCACGACAAGGAGGCGCGTTACCGTGATGAACTGGCTGATGAACAAGGTCATAAACCCCGGCTCAGACGAGATCACCAGAGCCCTGCTTACGCAGGACTATCCGAACAATCCGCTTGAAATGGTGACAGCCGCGCAGAAGTTGACGCTGCGGGCGATCATCGAGGCTGGGATGCGGGCCACCAAAGGGACAGGACTGCAACGCCCGTTCGGGAGTCCGGTGGTGCTCTCACCCTGGCAGAAGATCCTCCTGAACCCGAGGCAGCTGTTCTACCTGCCGACTACATCCGTCCAGGAAGTTGACACCAGGGTGACCATCGGAAGAGGGGCGAGGAAGCCGCTCAAACTGGACATCCCCATTATGATCACAGGAATGTCTTACGGAGGGTCCCTCAGCCTGAAACTCAAGATGGCTCTCGCCAAAGGCGCGGCCATGGCCGGCACGTCAACCAATACCGGAGAATCTGCGGTCTCACCTGAGGAGCGGCAGATGGCCAAGTACTTGATCGGCCAGTATAACAGAGGCGGCTACCTGGCCAGGCCTGAGCAGTTGAAGCAAGTCGACGCCATCGAGGTGCAGTTGGGGCAGGGTGCGTTCGGCGGAGCCGTCGAGTCCACAATGAAGGCCAACATGATCGACGATCACTTGCGCACGACGCTGGGGCTGAAGCAGGGCCAAGATATGGTGATCAACGCTCGCATGCCGGGCGTATCCTCCACTGAAGACATCATCTCCCTTGTGAACCGGCTCAAACGAGAGCACGACGTACCGGTGGGAGTGAAGATCGCCGGCACTGACTACATAGAGCAGGAGCTGGAGGTGATAGCCCGCACCGACGCGGACTTCATCGCGATCGACGGCGCCGAAGGCGGCACCGCAGTTGCCCCAACCACGCTTGAAGACGATATAGGGCTACCAACCCTCCACACCCTGGTCCGAACCGTGGATTGGCTGGAGGAGCAGGGCGAGCGCGACCGCTTCAGCGTAATCGCCGCCGGAGGGCTCGCAACCCCGGGGCACTTCCTGAAGGCCCTCGCCATCGGCGCCGACGCAGTGTACATCGGCTCCATCGCCGTCTTTGCTGCCGTTGGGGCCCAGGCCACCGAATCGCTGTCACAGCACGTGCCTGCACAACTGGCGCTCTACCAAGGTCAGGACAAGGACAGACTCGACGTCGACAAAGCGGCGCAGAGCCTCTACAACTTCCTCATGTCATGCAGGGAAGAGATGATGCTCGCCTGCCAAGCGATGGGCAAAACGCGCCTCACCGACCTCTCGCGCGAGGACCTTGTCACCGTCGACAGGGACCTCGCCGAGTTCATCGGCATCCGCTATGCGGCGTCGCCTCGGCGAGCGAGGGTTGCGGTGACCGTGTAACTCTCGGCCGCCAGCGGCTCGCCCTCCGCGAATCTCTGGCGCGGTGGCTTCGCCGCGCGCAAGTAAGCTTCGCTTCGGGCTGGAGCCGCTGCCGGCGCTGCCGCAGTCACGTCGTTCGCCAGCGGCT
>CAZRRG010000024.1:23102-27056 GCA_964602455.1 uncultured Eubacteriales bacterium
CGATCCGGCGTCTCATCGAGTCAAGCCGCTGCCTGACTTCCTCTGCGCCGGCATCGAGCTTTGCGAGGTTCTCGCACGGGTAGTCGGGGCAGTAGGCGCAGTTCGGATAGCTCTTCTTGATCCCGCATGTCCGGATGGGGCACTCGGCGCAGTAGCCTCCGTGCCTGGCTCCCTCGAAGGGCCGGCACCCATCGCAGATGCAGTCCTCAACAGTTATGTTGAGGTTCATTTCCTTGGACAGTCTCTCGGCAGTCTGCCTGAGCGCCTCCTGGTCGTTGGCCTGGGTCGCTATGTACGCGGGACAGTCGCAGCAATTGAGTCCACAATACGCCGGGATCTCGCAAATGATCATCATGCCGGCACCCCCCGAACTGATGTTCGTTACGATGATATCCGCGTCCCATTGAGGCGTCAACTGAAATCGACGAAAAGGCCGCCGCAGAGGAGTTGAGCCCTCTACACCAGTAATAGAACGTGGGGTTGCAGTCGGAAGGGGATGCATACAGTGGACGAGTTCAGGATACTTAGCAAGAACGAAATAGTGTCTTTCGCAAGAATCGCGGTCAACGCGTACCCTGCATTCAAGATATCTTCTGAGGAAGAGATCGAGAAGTACGCCGCCCGGCTACAGTGGCGCACAGAGAACGATCCCAGGGTGTACTACTACGGGCTCTACCGTGGCGAGACCCTTACCGGCGGCCTCTGCATGTGGGACTGCTTCGACATGAACCTCCTCGGGGTACCGGTGAAGGCGGGCGGAATTGGCAACCTGGCCGTCGACCTCCTTCGAAAGAAGGAGAAGGTCGCCAGGGATATGATGCTCCATTCGCTGCGATACTTCCGCGCCAATGGAGTCCCGATCGTAACGTTGTACCCGTTCAGGCCCGACTTCTACAGGAAGATGGGCTTCGGTTACGGCACGCGTATTCATCGCTACACTCTGAATCCCGCCGATCTCCCACGCGGCCGGACGAAGGAGCACATCGTGTACCTCACCCGCCAAGACGCTGCCGGGATGCATGACTGCTACATGCGTTTCTACTCCAGAACCCACGGGATGATGGCCAAAGCCGAGCCCGAGATGGCAGCCATATTCGACAACTCCCAAGTCAAGGTAGTGGGCTGCAAGCGGGACGGCAAGGTGACCGCCTACATGACGTTCACATTCAAGAATGACGCTCAGGGACGTTTCCTCGTGAACGACATTCTCGTCCGGGAGATGGTGTTCGATGGTCGGGATGACCTGTCAGAGCTGATGGCCTTCCTGCACTCCCAGGCGGATCAGATCCGGAAGGTCATAATCGACACTCAGGACGAGTCCTTCTTCTTCCTTCCCGTCGATGCCCGGGACGGCAGCATGGACATGATACCTTCCGTCTACCACGTTACCGGCACCCAGGGTGTCGGACTCATGTACAAGGTAGTGGATGTCCCCGGTGCCTTCAGGTTGCTGAAGGACCACAGCTTCGGTGGGAAGACCGTCAAGATAAGGATCACGATCGAAGACAGCTTCACGCCAGAGAACAGCGGCAGCGTAGTGGTGCACTTCACTGATGGATTGCCCGAGGTGAAGGACGGAACCGCTCCGTGGGACGTTGAGATCGTGATGGATGTCGCGGAGTTCTCATCGATGTTGGTGGGAGCCGTCGGATTCGAGTCGCTGTACACCTACGGCCTAGCCGAGATCTCGGACGTCAGTCAGATCCCTGTGGTTGACGCCCTGTTCAGGGCGCCGAAGCCTATCTGCTTCACAGCATTCTAGAACGCTCATTGCCGAATTGGCTCACCGCTGCCGTTCCGAGGGATGCCGAGAAGCCGTCCGACGTCTGAGACGGACGGGATCCGCATCGGTCGCAGCGTGACCCACATGGACCTCGATCCTATCACGTGGCGACCCTTCGGATTTTGAGGGGTCACGGGAGGAATATTAGAAACTTGGTCATATTCCCTCCGGTGACCATTAGCGAAAAAAGTCGGGTCACCATATGCCTAATCAGAACTGATTAGTTACGGCATGACCACTATTTTCGACAAACTAGCCTTCCGGTGACCCATAGGAGGGGTGACTATTGGTCACGTGGTGACCATGGCAAATCCCAATGGTTCCGCTAAGACCAATAGGAAGTCGCAATAGTCACCAGAGGGCGGTAGCCGGCGGCTCCAGAGGTTTGCAGAGGGCGAACCTCTGGAGCCGCCGGCCGTCAAAGATGGCTGTAAGCGCACCAGCGGCTCCAGCCCGAGGCGAAGATTACTAGCGCACCGCGGAGTGATGCGCCAGAGATTCGCGAAGGGCGAGCCGCTGGTGCCTTGCTGACGCGAGGTATTGCTAGACTTCTATGATGCCTTTCTCGCCTTCAATGCGGATGGTCGTGCCGAACGGCTCCGATAGCCGCTGCATGCGTTCCAGGATCCTTGCGGCGATCTCGCCCTTTGCGATGACGGGACGGCCGCGCTGCGACCTGGGCTTATCCCATCCGAGGTAGAGCGGGTAGAGTTCTATCGCCTTGAACGCGCCGTTCTGGTAGTCCATTACTGCCAGAACGCTCTCCCAGTAGACCACGTCGGCCGGGAAACCTGCGGTATCGTTCCTGCTCCTAGTGTCGTACATGTCTGCCGGCGTGTGTTCGTAGCTGAGGCCCGCCTTCTCGTAGATCTCCTGGGGATGCTTCTTGATGAGGTCGTTCTGGAAGATGAAGTTGCCCAGGCTGTACAGGATCGGTTTGCCCTTGTAAATCTCGATTCCCCTGAGTAGGTGCTGGCCATGGCCGATGAACCCGTCCGCTCCGGCATCAATGCAGGCTCTCGCGAACTTGACCACGAACTCGGCGGGGACCTCCCGGTCCAGATGAGCCTCGTGGGCGTGGAGCGTGTAGAACACCCAGTCAGCTTGCCGCCTCGCATCCTTCACCCACCTGGTTATCTCCTCAACGTCCCTTGGGTTGGGTTCGGTGTGGAGTCCCGGGCTGTCCGAAGCGACGAACCGCATGCCGTTGAAGGTAAGCTCGCCTTCCTTATCGGGCCTGTTCCACCATGACTTGCTGGCCGCTTCCTTTACCTTGGTGAGCCCCACCGCGTCCTCAATGCCTTTCAGCGCATTGATGTGTTCTTGGGAGACGTTGAAGTACGTCGAGTACCGGAGCGGCGAGAGACCGGGTCTGCCCTGGAAGTCCGGCCTGGAGTGTCCCGCGCGACCCCAAGGAGCGAAGCTGGAGCTGCCGGACAGGATGGCAACCCGGCCCGCTTCCGTCTCCAAGTAGCCAGGTGATCTGGCTTCGCCCAGGGTTTCGCCGACTCCGGCGTGGCAGATGCCCGCCCTGTTCAGAGTCTCGGTTGTGATGCGCAGTCCTTCGTAGGAGTAGTCCAGCGAGTGGTTATTGGCTCTGGCTACAGCCCCGAAGCCCATCCACTTCAGGTCCTCTACCAGGTATGTAGGAGCTCCGGCGTAGGTGCCGCCGCTGTCAGCGGCAGGGATGCCCCGCCAGTCGTTTAGTAGGACCTCCAGGTTGGTGAAGCCCATAGTCTGTTTTCGAATGATATCGAATACTTGGAGGAACTCGGGCTCCCGGTAGCATGATATCCGGTCAGCCATAAAGGAGTCCCCGGTGGCGGCAATCGTGAACCTCGGTTTAACCTGCTCGGACAATAGAATTCACCCCCAAGTAGGTCTTCGGTTTCCATCGCGGATCTCCCTTCTATGTTGGCCGCTCGACTCATGGCCTGCTCTTGCCATGCCCCCGGCACAAGGGGATCAAGCCCGTTGGGGAGAATGACGGATGGTCCAAAATGACGAAAGGTTGGTGCGACCTCATGTTCAAGGATCTTAAGCAGACGTGGGATCTCGACGTCTTCTTCCCGGGCGGCAGCGAGTCCGCCGAGTTCGTGAAGTACCTGGACGACCTGGAAAAAGATACAAAGTCCCTGTCGGCGGAAGTCTCCGGCGCCAAGATCAGCGGC
>CAZRRG010000025.1:0-25693 GCA_964602455.1 uncultured Eubacteriales bacterium
GCCGTAAGCCATCGCCATGTTATGTTCATACGGACGTATGGTAATATTTCCAGCACGCGCCCCATCTATGCCATCCTCGGGCACAGCTTCCAGCGCCATGGCCGCCGTCTTGTAGTACTCCTTGCCGGCGATCAGGATCATGTGGGCGTCGCCGAGTCCCGCCTTCTTCATGGCTACTGCGGCTTCCACGATGGTCCGCGCTCCCCGGGAACCGCCGAGCACCAGTACGACGGGCACTCCCTGAGGGATCCCATAGTAGGCCCTTCCTGCCTCACCCTTGGGCAGGAGGAGCTCCCGCCTCACGGGGTTGCCTGTTACAACGACCCGGTCCTTCTTGGGGAAGAACTGCCGCGAGTACTCCCAAGCGGCAAACACCCTACCGCACAGCCTTGACAGGAAGAGGTTAGTCTTACCCGGGATTGCGTTCTGCTCCTGTACCGCCCTGGGTATCCCCAGCATGTAGGCGGACATGACAACGGGCCCGGACGCGTAACCACCGGTCCCCAGGACGACATCGGGACGGAAGGACTTCAGCACCGCCCTAGCGTCTCCCAGACCTGTTGCCGCACGATAGAGCCCCTTGGCCGCCGCCACCGGCGACTTCCCCATGACGCCGCCGGACCGGACGGCCTCGAACTGCAGCCCCTCCCTGGGGGCAAGACTGCTCTCCATCCCCTCCTTCGTGCCCACGAAGAGCACTTTGGATTGGGGTAGGAGCCTTTGCATCTCCCTTGCAACCTCTATGGCGGGATAGATGTGACCGCCTGTCCCACCACCTGTCACGATAAGGCGCATTGACATCCTCTCCTCACCTAGCGGCTGGCGTACCTGGATATGTTCAGAAGGACACCCGCCGCGGCCATGTTGGTTAAGAGCGCTGAGCCGCCGGAGCTTATGAACGGCAGAGGAATGCCTGTGATCGGCAAAGACCCTGTCACGACTCCGATGTTCACCGCAGCCTGAAGGCAGATAAGGGTGGTCATCCCCGCCGCAAGCAGGCAGGAGTACCGGTCGGGCGCGGCCATGGCCGCGCGGTATCCCCGCCACGCTACCGTGAAAAATAGGAGGACCACAAGGCTGGTCCCGAAGAACCCCATCTCCTCCCCCAATACCGCGAAGATGAAGTCTGTATGGGGTTCAGGCAGGTAAAACCACTTTTGTCGCGAGTAGCCGATACCGGTCCCAAAAGGCCCGCCGGTACCCAGAGCGTAAAGCGCTTGGATAATTTGCCAACCCGACCCGCCGGGGTCTTCCCAAGGGTTCAGGAATGCCAGGAAGCGCTTGAGACGATATTCCTTTCCCACAACCGCAAAGTAGAGCACGGGCACCGACGCAAGTCCAAGCAGCGTAAGGTGTGAGACCCGCATCCCCCCGACGAAGAGCACCGCCACGGCGGAGCCCGCGATGGCTACGGCCGTGCCTAAGTCAGGCTCCAGAAGGACCAGAAGAAAGGTAGCTCCCAGCAGGAGTAGATAAGGGCCAAGCCCGGTCACAAACTTCCCGATCTGGTCTCTGCGCCTGCTCACACTGTCTGCCAGGAACAAGACAGTCGCGACCTTAGCGATCTCGGCCGGCTGTAGCGCGATGGATGACGGGCCGATCCAGCGCCTGGCGTCGTTCCTCACCTGTCCGATCCCGGGTATAAGCACCAGTATTAAGAGCAAGAACGACAGACCCCAGATGTAGGGGATGAGGTCGCGATATCGCCAGCAGTCGAAGTTCATGAGGAAGAACATCCCGCAGAATCCAAGACCGGTCCATATAAGCTGCCTCATGATGAAGTAGTAGGGATGCCCGTACCACTTGATAGACCGTACCATGCTGGCGGAGAACACCATGATCTCGCCGATGGCGACAAGGGTCAGTATGGCGAAGAAGAGGATGTAATCCGGCTGCTTCCGCCGGGGAGTCCCGCCGGTTCGCAGCCGGCGCGACGTCCTTGCGCTCCGACCCACAGTTCTACCCTGCATAGGCCATAGCGAGAATGCCCAGGAGCGCAAAGACCGCCTGCGCGGCCCAGAACCCCCAGGTTATGGCCGTCTCGCTCATTCCGGAAAGCTCAAAGTGGTGGTGGAGCGGCGCCATCTTGAAGATCCGGCGCCCGGTAAGCTGGAAGGAGATCACCTGCAGGATATCGGACACGGTCTCCACTACGGGAACTCCCGCGATCAGGATGAGCACGAGCTCGGTCCTGGTCAGTATAGCTATGCCCGCGAGTAGAGCGCCCAAGGCGTTGGATCCTGTGTCTCCCATGAAGACCTTGGCGGGATGGCGGTTGTAGCAGAGAAACCCGAAAAGCGCCCCTATCCAGGCCATTATGGGGGCGGACAGGGCGGGGGCGTTTGGAAGTGTAGAGTACTGCCGGGCTATGAGCCAGTATGCGGCAAGACTGATGAGAGTGGTCCCGGTTGCAAGACCGTCCAGCCCGTCGGTAAGGTTCACCCCGTTTCCGGCGCTGACGATGACCAGGATGCCGAAGATCCCGTAAGACACTCCAAGGTCAACCGGTGTTCCCGTGAACGGGACGATGACCTCGGTACCTCGGCCTGTGTAGGACACAGCGACCATAAACACGGCCGCAAACAGGATCTGGAGAGCCATTTTCTCCCTGGCCCTGAGGCCCAATGACCGGCCCTTCCTCACCTTGCGGTAGTCGTCGATGAAGCCGACCACGGCGTACAGGGCAGGAAATGCCATGAGGAGGATGGCAGGCATGTTCACGGGTAGGCCGTTCGCCAGGTAGTAGGCGATGGTTGCCACTGGAGCCGCGATGATGAAGATTAGCCCGCCGATGGTAGGGGTGCCAGCCTTCGTCTGGTGGCTCTGTGGCCCGTCGGACCGTATGCTCTGCCCTATCTTGAGGCGCCTCAGGGATGGAATGAGGAACATCCCCGCGACCAGCGAGCCCGCAAGCCCGAAAAGCGCAGCCCAGACTTCGCTAGTCATGGTGCTCCACCTCCCGGCCGCCTGTGAGTGATGCCACTACGCTCTCGAATCCTATACTCCGGCTGGCTTTCACCAGCACAGCGTCGCCCGGTTCCAGGAAGTCCCCCAGGAAACTCGAGAGACTCGCCTTGTCATGAAACCATGACGAGGATCCGGCGACGGCCGTTTCATCCCACCCTGCCTTGATCTCCTTGGCGAGCTCGCCGGAGCAGCAGAGATAGGTCGCTTTCGTAGCAGCCAGCCGTCCCACTTCCCGGTGGGCCGCCGGCCCGTGGGAACCCAACTCAAGCATGTCTCCCAGGACCGCAACCTTTCGCCGGGCCCCCATTTCGCTCAGGAGCTCGAGCGCGGACGCCATGGATTTCGGACTGGCGTTGTAGGCGTCATTGATGATAGTTATGCCGTTGTGATGCAGGATCTGCAGCCGCATTGTGCTCAGCGCCGCGTTTTCCAGGCCGTGCCGCATCCTTTCATAGGGTACGCCGGTCACAAGTCCGATTGCCACTGCCGCCAGCGCGTTATGTACCTGGTGTACTCCCGGAGCCTTTACCCGGAACTCCATGGGTCCTGCCTTTCCCGCCATGGAGCCGCCGAGCTCGACTTTGAACCTGCTGCCTTCCGCGCCCAACGACACCTGCTCCACAGCCCGGACGTCACATCCTTCGCTGAGTCCGTAGTAGATGACGTCCCGTCCCGAGGACGCGCCCATCTTCCTCACCCACTCGTTGTCGCCGGACGCTATCGCGATGCCGCCCGGCGGGAGAGCGGCGAAGATCTCTGCCTTGGCCAGCGCGATCTCCTCAATGCTTCCCAGGACGCCGATGTGAGAAACCGATATGTCGGTAAGCACAGCGATCTCCGGCTTCGCTATGGCGCAGAGTTCGGTGATCTCTCCCCTTGCGCGCATCGCCATCTCCAGCACCGAGTAATCGGGGGATCCGTCGATCTTGAGCACCGCCAGAGGCAGGCCTACGTGGGAGTTGAGGTTACCCGGGTTCCCAAACGCGCTGAACTGTTCCCGCAACACCGAGCACACAAGGTCCTTGGTGCTTGTCTTGCCCACGCTTCCGGTGATGCCGATAACTTTGGTACGCAGCTCGTTTCTGTATGAGGCAGCCAGCGCCTGGAGCGCCTTGACTGTCGAGGTGACCGAGAGCAGCGCGAACTTGCGATCCGGGTCCTCAGCACTGAGCAACTCCAGGAGCCCCGGCACGGGATGCTCTATGATGGCGGCGCGGGCGCCCTTCCGGAAAACCTCTGCCACGTAGTCGTGGCCGTCAACCCGCTCTCCAACCAGAGCGCAGAAAAGGTCACCGGGGGCTACCTTGCGGGAATCGCTGGTAACGCCCAAGATCGAGAGCGATGGGTCGCCGTGCTCCAGTCCGGCGCCCATGATGCGGGAGATCTCGCCAATGCTGTAGGGCCTCACGCTAAGTCCTCCTATGTACCGGCGCGCTCGCGCATGGCTTTGGCGGCCACAGACGCGTCGTCGAAATCTATAACGCAGTCGCGAAACTCCTGGTACGTCTCGTGCCCTTTTCCTGCGATCACCACTATGTCGCCCGGGCCCGCCATCTCAACGGCCAGCCGGATCGCCTCAGCCCTATCCTTCTTCCTGGAAAAGCCGGAGGCGTGTGCGCTGGCACGCAGTCCTTCCTCGATCTGATCGAGGATCTGGTCCTCATCCTCGGTGCGGGGATTATCGTCGGTGATAACCACGTAATCGGCAATGTCTCCCGCGATCTTCCCCATCTCCGGCCTCTTGCCGGAGTCGCGGTCGCCGCCGCACCCAAAGACCGCGATCACACGGCCCTTGGCGACCTCCCTGGCAAGACTCAGTATGTTCTCCAAGCTCTCGGGGGTATGGGCGTAGTCCACCCAGACCGCGAAGTCGCCCGGCGCCTTCACTACCTCAACCCTGCCGCGAACGCCCGGCGTCCCGGACAGTCCGCGGGCAATTGCCGCCAGGTCCTTTCCCATTCCGTACGCCGCGGCAGCAGCCGCGAGAGCGTTGTAGATGTTGAACCTGCCTGGCAATCCCAACCTGACTTTCTCGCTCCTGCCCCCGGCCCGAAGGTCGAACTCCGACCCGTTGCCGTCCATGCGCAGCCCGCCCGCGGTAACCTCAGCACCGCCAGCCAGACCGTACGTCACCAGGGGAACGCGGACCGCCTCCCGGAAGAACTCATACATGGGTTCATCCCTGTTCAACACAGCTACCCCGCCTTCAGGCAGCATCTCAAACAGCCGCCTCTTGGCTCCGGCGTAGTTCTCCACCGTCCCGTGGAAATCCAAGTGATCGCGGCCGACGTTCGTCAGCACCGCAGCCCTAAACCGCAGGTCCTCCACCCTCCCCAGCGCCAATGCGTGGGAGGATACCTCCATGGTTGCCGCGGTCGACCCCAGGTCCACCATCTCGCGCATGAGCGAGTGCAGGTCCGTGGACTCGGGCGTGGTCCTGGTCACAGGCCTTTCCTCGTCTCCGACTATGTTATGTATAGTCCCGATGAGTCCGGTCTTCTCGCCACAGGCGTCGAGCACGGATTTCACCATGTGGCAGGTTGTGGTTTTGCCTTTGGTCCCTGTAACGCCCACCACAGCCAGCGACTTGGAGGGCTCGCCGTAGAAGAGGCTGGAAGCCCGGGAAAGCGCCCTCCGAGCGTGGGGTACCAGGACCGGAACCACGCCGGGAGGAACCGCGAGTTTTCCGCCCCTCGGGCTCTCGGTGACCACCGCGACCGCACCCTTGGCCGCCGCATCGGGGATGAACCTGCGGCCGTCCTGCATAGTGCCGGGGATCGCAAAGAAGACATACCCGGAGCGGACAGCCCTGCTGTCGTAAGCGATTCCCGCTATGTCTACGTCGCTGCCCAGCATCTGGGCTTGGACACCCTCCAAGATTTCGCTTAGGCGCATCGCCTTGGCCCCTTCCTCCTACGGCCCTGTGCTCATCCGGAATGTAACCCGGATCATGGTCCCCGGCTCAACCAGAGTACCTGCCGGCGGGTCCTGTGACACGCAGAACCCGCTGCCCTGGGCGGACATCGTCAGCCCGGCCTCGGTCAGCTTCAGCCGTGCCTGGGTCAGTCCCAAGCCCAAGAGGGACGGAACTGCGACTCTTCCGGGGTCCGCCACAGTCTCCTCATCAGTGTACAGTATTATCGACGTTCCCTTGGGCACTTTGGCGCCTGCGACCGGGAACTGCCTCAGGACCCTCTGTCCGGGGCCCTCTTCGGTGCCGACCAGCTCCATAGCGCGGAGCTCGGCGATGGCCGCGGCCGCGTCTTTGCCGGTGAGGTCCGGCACGGTCACATAGTCTGCCTGCTGGCTAGAAGGCTCCTGCTGAGGCGGCACTTCCAGGTATCTGAGGACGTCCCTCATTACCCCGGAGAACACGGGGGCTGCGATGACGCCGCCGTAGTATGCGCCTTTGGGCTCATCCACCATAACAAGGAGAGCCAGCCTTGGATCGTTGGCGGGTGCGAAGCCGATGAACCACGCCAGGTACTTTTCCGTCGTAACGCCGTTCACCACTTTGTTTGACGTGCCGGTCTTACCCGCCAGCCTGTAGCCCGGCACATAGGCCTGTTTGCCGGTGCCGAGAGACACGACCTTCTCAAGAGCCGTCCGCAGTTCCTGGGACGTCTTCTCCGATATCACCTGGTGGACTTTCCCGTAGGTCTTGGAGTCCAGGACCTGCCCATCGATATCGGTGACTTCCTTCACGATGTGGGGCACTACTGTGTACCCCCCGTTGGCAATAGCCGATATCGCGGTGATTAGCTGGACCGGAGTGAGCTGCAACGTTTGACCGTAGGACATGCACGCGAGGTCGATGGGTTTGCAGTCCTTTTCGGCGGGTATAATCCCCGAGGCTTCTCCCGGCAGATCGATGCCGGTCGCCGAGGTGACCCCGAAAAGGTCCAGGTACCTGTAGAAGTCCGCAACGCCTGTCCTCTGCGCTATCTGCACGAAACCCACGTTGCATGAGTTCTGGATGACTTCCTCAAAGGTTTGATCACCGTGAGCGGTGATGCAGTGCAAGGTATCGGGGCCGACCGCGATGCTGCCGCTGCAGAAGAAGCGGTCGTTCACGCTTACCTTGCCGGTCTCGAGCGCCGCCGCGGCGGTGATGGGCTTGAAGGTCGAACCAGGCGGAAATGAAAGAGTAATGGGGCTGATGCGTCTATTCTCCTGCGGGTACCGGTCGTATTGGTTGGGATCATATGTAGGGCGCACCGCCATCGCCAGTATCTCACCGTTGCGGGGATCCATGGCAATAGCTAAGCCGCCATCAGCCTGGCTCTGCTGCACGGCCTTTTCCAGTTCCCTCTCGGCGATGAACTGGATCACTTCATCTATAGTGAGGACAAGGTTCTTGCCCTGTATCGCGGCCACGTAGCCCCTTTGGGATTGGGGCAGCGCGTCTCCTATTGCGTCGACCTCTACCGTGAACCGGCCGGGGGTCCCTCTCAGGACGCGGTCGTACTCGTACTCGAGGCCCTCCAAACCATCGTTGTCGATACCGACAATACCCAAAGCCTGGGACAGCAAGCTGCCCTTTGGCCACACCCGCATTGACTCCTGGGTGAACCCGATACCGTACAGTTTCTGTTCTCTTATCTTGCGGGCGACATCATCGGGGATCTTCCGCTTTATCCACTCAAACGACGACTGCCTGGTGACCCGGTTCAGGACGTCTTCATACTTCATCCCGAGGATGTCAGAAAGCGTCTTCGCGGTGGCTTCAGGATCCTTCACCTGGGCCGGTATCGCGTAGACAGACTCCACATCAATGCTGAAAGCCAGCTCGTGGCCCGCGCGATCGTAGATGACCCCGCGCCTCGGCTGGATCGGTATATCCTGCATGCGCATGTCCAGCGCGTTCTCCGAAAGGTCGTCCGCCCACACAAACTGAACGTAGACCAACCGCCCTAATAGAAGCAGGAACGCGGCCGTCGCTCCCAAAAGGACGAGCCACACGCGCTTCCGAGCTTGCACTCCGCCCATGATTAACCTGCCCTCAGCGAGAGATGATCCTTGCTATCTCTGCCCCTTTGCGGTGGCTTCTCTCGCTCCAAAGATCTGAGCTATGCGACCGAACAGCGATAATATGCCACCAGATTTGACTTGCTCCTGAGGGAGGCTCGCCAGCTGCATAGATGGCGCGGCGGTCTCCGTCATGGCGAACGTGCGGACTTCGGTCGGAGACACCATGCCGAGTCTGGTCCTTGCCTCTTTCTCGACGTAGTCCAGGGACTCGATCGCCGCAACTGTCTTCTTCAGAGACTCGCTCTGCATCCGAAGATCCTGGAGGGTGGCCTCTAGCTTCGCCATCTGCTGGTTCATCTGAGCGACCTTGGCCGGTTGCCAGACCAGTATCCCGCCAGCCAGTACGAGCAGGCAGAAGTAGAGCACGCCGAAGAACTCCACAGGCAGCCCTTGCCGTGTGGCTCGACCGGCCCTTCTCGTGCGCCTCGCTCTTGCGGCTCTGCTATTATCAGACGACCTGCTCAAGGTCGCCGGGACGACAACACTCATGTCCACGTCTCTTACCATCGGTAACCCCTCCGGATGCACGCCTTGCTGCCGACTAACGTTCAATTACCCTGAGTTTCGCGCTTCTCGACCGGGCATTGGCCGCAACTTCCTCTTCGCTCGCCGTCTCCGGCTTCCTCTGAATCCTCTTGCCCGCTTCGCGCTCTACGAGTTCCTTGAACGTGTTCTTGACGATGCGGTCTTCCAGGGAGTGATATGTGAGCACCGCCACGAGTCCTTGGCGCCGCAGGAGGTGAAACGCTCTTTTCAGGGACCCCGCCAACCTCGATAGTTCATCGTTGGCGGCGATCCTTAGGGCTTGGAATGTCCTCCTGGCCGGATGGGGTCCCCCTCGCCTCGCGGCCGCAGGGTAGGCTCCCATGATTACATCCACCAAGTCTTTCGATGTCTCTAGCAGGCGTTCCTCTCGGGCTCGCACGATTGCTCCCGCAATCCTTCTTGCGAACCTCTCCTCACCGTACTCCCAGAGGATCCGCGAGATGTCCTCTTCGCTCCAGTTCTGGAGGATGTCCCTGGCCGTTACCGTGCCTTCGGTGTCCATCCTCATGTCCAGGGGCCCTTCCCCCCAGTAACTAAATCCCCTGTGGAGGGAATCCAGTTGACGGGACGATACCCCCAGATCGAACACTGCTCCGTCTATAGCGGGGAACCCCAGTTTCGCCAGTACTGTGGGAAGCTCCCTGTAGTCGCCCCTTTGGGCTACAAACCGCCCCGGAAACGACCGCCCCAGACGGGCTCTTGCTACCTCCAACGCTTCGCTGTCAACGTCGATCCCAACTACAAACGTCTCCGCTGTGGCACGGAGGATCGCCTCAGCATGTCCCCCGTCGCCTAAGGTGCAATCCACAATCACTCTGCGCGGCCGGGCCAGCAGGTGCGAGAGAACTTCTTTCACCATCACCGGCTCGTGAATCACTTGGGTCATATCCCAGGCACTCGCTCCGCTATAGTCGAGAATCTGTTGCCGATGTCTAGCTTCGAGCTCTCCCAGGCCGCTTTATCCCAGATCTCCACGCGGTTTCCTACTCCGAGGACACAAACATCTTTCGTAATGCCGGCCCACTCGCGTATCATCTGCGGTAAGACGATGCGCCCCTGCTTATCGGGGTCAACTTCCATCGCTCCCGAGAGGAAGTAGCGGGCGTATTCGCGGGATTCCCTTTGATTCTGAGGGAGGGCTGTTATGGTTTCCAGGACGTGCGCCCACTCTTCGCTAGGGTATACTGTGGCACACTTGTCCAATCCGCGGGCAATCATGAACCGAGGGCCGAGCATCTCCCTGAACTTGACCGGCAGGGCGACTCGACCTTTTTGGTCCACCGTATGGAGGTACTCCCCCACGAACCCGCCTACTATGTCCACCACTCCCCACTGAACCCCACTTGCTACCCCATTCTACACATCGAAGCAAATTCCTTCAACATGTAGAGGTATTCTTATCGGAGTTTTGGTGAGGTCCCAGTTGGCCGGCTCCCGTCTATCTGCCAGCCGGTAGGACTTTGTGCCGGCCGTCACAAAGCCCCCTCATTCATCTGGTCACAGGATGACCATGAATAGCCAGGGGTCGGGGGCCAGCGCAAGAGTCCTCCGGAATAGAGTCGCAGCGTGACCTATGGTGAGAGCTCAATCCTCACGCCACGACCAATAGAATGGGCCTATCGGTCACGACGCGACCGGCAGGTTTTCCGGGGGTCACGGGAGGATTATTAGCTGCGCACTTATATTCCCTCTGGTGATAGATACGGCGAAAAGTCGGGTCACGGCATGACCCCTTCTCTCGTATTAGTCACCGGGTGACCCGAGTTTTCGACGTAATGGTCACGGGAGGGTAATATTACCAAGTTGCTAATAATCATGCTGTGACCCGTGCACATTCGAAGGATCGTGCCGTGACCGGTACGGAACAATGAGGGTCACACCACGACAGATGGGGACAGCGGCGGGCGTTGAGGCTTATGCCGGGATGGGTCGAGGCGGAAACAGTTGTTGAGACGGACACCGCCATGGATGCGGATCCCTGGATGCCGGGACACAAGGGCCACCGCGGCATGCGGTGGCCTACATCTGAAGGTCTAAGCCTATCAGTGCTTGGAGGTTAGTTGCCTACCGGCACCTGCTCCGAAAAAACATCGGCGGCCTTCCTCTCCAGGTACAGCACGGTACCGTTGCACCGTGGACACCTTGGGATTGAGCCGCCGTTTGTGCCGGGGTCTTCGCTTTCCGCTCTCGCGCGGATGGACCCCTGCGTTCCGCACGAGAGACAGATGTACTCGATCGTTCTGGGTGGTCTCTCCACTACACGAGCCCCCTCGCTTTGTTATTGGGACGAATCCACCCTTTCAGATTAGGTTATTCGCACCGCCACCCTAGTTTCCTTCCAGTGGCGAAGTGAAAAACTTGCCAAAGATCCGGAGCGCGTTGTCCGAGAGGATTCCTTGCACTTCCCCGGGCTGAAGATCCGCCTTCGCAATGTCCTTTAGGTATCTTGTGCAGGAAAGCAGCGGATAGTCGCTGCCGAGGAGGATTCTGCCCGTTAGTCCCAATGCGGAGAGGCTCCGGTACACCTGGGGCTTGAACAAGTAGGGCTGGGCCGCGGTGTCGTAGTAGGTGTTCTCCAACGCCAGGACTTCAGGCATGGAAGCGTAGAACGGCAGCCCCCCGCCAAGATGGGCAAAGATCGTGGTTACGCCCGGGTTCTTGACCGCGAACCGGTACGCCTCTTCGGCGCCCACGTCGCCCTTCCCGGGATACATGTGACCTATCTGCTCATTCACGTGGATGAGGAGCGGCACTCCGGCTTCCTGCGCCAGCGCCGCAAGGCGCGACATCCCCTCTCCCTCCAACGAGAAACCGTGGCCTGCCGGGAAGAGTTCTCCGAAGCCGCAAGCTCCCTCCGCAAGGCATCTCTCAGCCTCGGCCAGAGCCCCGGGTGACTCGGGATCAAGCACAGCAAGCGCCAGGACCGAGCCACCGCTCTTCTTGGCAATCGACAGCGCGTAGTCATTCTGAAGCCTGGAGACGCCCAAGTCTTCGAAGGCAAAGCCGCAAGCGACGGCCTTGTCCACTCCGTCGGTGGCCATGTCGCGGAGGAGGTTCTCGCCGGTGAGGAATCTCACTCCCTTGGTGTTTCGCATCCGATCGAAGTTGGGATCCCGCCGTCCGAATGCGGCGGGATCCCTCGCTATCTCAGGCGGAAGTATGTGGCAATGGACGTCGAATACCATTCCGGCCCCTTGCCTAGTGCTTCTCCGGCTCGACCAGCTCGATCAGCGTCCCAAACGTGCTCTTAGGATGCACGAACGCGACCCTGGTGCCATGGGCGCCCGGTTTTGGCTCGGCGTCGATCAAGCGAACGCCGGCGCCGGATGCCTGCTTCAGGCACGCGGCAACGTCGCCGGTGCCGAGGGCGATGTGGTGCAGCCCCTCTCCCCTTGTCGCGATGAACTTGGCGGTCGATGAATCCTCGGAAGTGGGCTGCACCAGCTCGAGCCTGGTGTCACCCAACTGGATGAACCCGACCTTGACCTTCTGAGAAGGAACCTCTTCGACATGGTCAGCCTCTACTCCGAAGGCCTCCTTCAGGGTCTTCAGGGCGGAGTCCAGATCAGAAACCGCGATGGCGATATGGTCAACTTTGTTGATCACGGCGCAAGCCTCCTTAGATGAACGCTCCGGGACGGTACACCCCGAACACGTCGCGCAGCACGTTGCAGATCTCCCCGATCGTCGCGTAAGCCTTCACGGCTTCCAGGATCGGCGGGACCAGGTTCCCTGTGCCCTTTGCCGTGGTCTCCACCAGCTTGAGCGCTTCGGCGCAGGCCCTGCCGTCCCTTGACTTGCGTAGGGCGGCTAGCTTGGCCTTCTGGGCGTCGGCGACCGAAGGATCTACCCTGAGGAGACCCTTGGGCTTCTCTTCCTTAATCTCGAAGGAGTTGACGCCTACGACGAGCCGCTCCTTGGCCTCGACCGCTTTCTGGTGGCGGTATGCGCTGTCCTGGATCTCCCTCTGCATATAACCCTGCTCGATCGCTGCCGGGGCGCCGCCCATGTCGTCGATCTTCTTGATGTACTCCATGGCTCTGGCCTCGATCTCGTCGGTCAGGCTCTCAACCAGGTAGGAGCCGGCCATGGGGTCGATGGAGTCGGCCGCGCCGGACTCGTAAGCGATGATCTGCTGGGTGCGAAGAGCGATACGGACCGATTGCTCTGTCGGTAGCGCAAGCGCCTCGTCCCGGCTGTTGGTGTGCAGCGACTGGGTCCCGCCCAGCACCGCCGCCAAAGCTTCGAGAGCGGTCCTCACGATGTTGTTGTCAGGCTGCTGCGCGGTAAGAGACGAACCCGCGGTCTGGGTGTGGAACCGGAGCATCATGGACTTGGGGTTCTTGGCGTGGAACCTTTCCTTCATGATGCGGGCCCAGAGCCGCCTTGCGGCCCGGAACTTGGCGATCTCCTCGAAGAAGTCCATGTGGGCGTTGAAGAAGAAGGACAGCCTCCCGGCGAACTCGTCGACGTCCAGGCCCCTCTTCACTGCCGCGTCCACGTACGCGATGCCGTCGGCCAGGGTGAAAGCCACTTCCTGCACGGCGCTGGCTCCGGCCTCCCTGATGTGGTAGCCGCTGATGGAGATCGTGTTCCAGTCCGGAATCGTCTTGGCGCAGTAATCGAAGATGTCGGTGACAAGTCTCATGGAGGGCGCCGGCGGGAAAATGTAGGTTCCCCTCGCCACGTACTCCTTCAGGATGTCGTTCTGCACTGTACCCTGGAGCTTGTTGGGGGCGACACCCTGCTTTTCTCCGACCGCCTGGTACATGGCCAGGAGGACCGCGGCCGGAGCGTTGATGGTCATGGACGTCGAGACCTTATCCAGCGGGATGCCGGAGAACACGGTCTCCATGTCCTGGAGGGAGTCGATAGCGACGCCGACGCGGCCGACCTCTCCTTCAGCCATTGGGGCGTCTGAGTCGTACCCGACCTGGGTCGGCAGGTCAAACGCGACCGAGAGGCCTGTCTGTCCCTGCTCAAGCAGGAAGCGGAATCGCTTGTTGGTCTCCTCCGCGTTGCCGAACCCGGCGTACTGCCTCATGGTCCACAGGCGGCCCCTGTACATGGTGGGCTGCACACCCCTTGTGAAGGGGTACTCGCCTGGGAAGCCCAGCTTCGATATGTAATCCCAACCCTCGAGGTCCGCCGGGCTCGCCGCCCTGGGAACCTCTATCCCCGATTCAGTCTGGAACTCTTTCTTGCGCTCGGGGAACCTTGCCGTGGTCTTGGCGACCGGCCCTTCCTCCCAAGCTTTCTTCGCGGCCAGAATGCCTTTGTCGTCGGCCACTTTCATGCCCTCCCTCATAGAAGCCAACCGCGGACCCTCATGGCGTCGACAACCCGTTTGACGCCCAAGAGAAACGCGGCTTCTCTCATGGAAACCTTCTTCTCCTCGTGCATCGTCCAGACAGCCGAGAAGGAGTCCAACACGATCTTCTCCAGTCTCCTATCCACTTCCTCGGCTGTCCAGTAGAAGCCCTGGAGATTCTGAGCCCACTCGAAGTATGACGCGGTGACGCCCCCTGCCGAAGCCAGGATGTCGGGCACAACAAGGACGCCCTTCTGGTTCAGGACTTCGTCGGCTGCCGGCGTTGTGGGGCCGTTGGCGGCCTCCACGATCACCTTCGCCTGGACGCCTGACGCAATCTCGTGAGTTATGGTGTTCTCAAGCGCGGCAGGGATGATGACGTCCACAGGAAGCGCGTACAGGGCTTTGTCGTCGATGTCCGTGGACCCCGGAAAGCCCCTCACAGTTCCGTAGCGTTCTTTCCAGGCCAGGACCTCGCGGGCGTTCATACCCTCCGGGTTGTAGGCGCCGCCCCGAGAGTCGTTGCAGGCCACCATCTTGGCCCCAAAGTCGTCCATGTAGATGGCAGCAAACGACCCGGCGTTGCCGTAGCCGTTGACCGCGTATGTCGCCCCGCGAAGGTCAAGCGAGACGCGGGACGCGGCCTCCCTCACGCAGTAGGAGGCTCCCCTTGCGGTGGCTGTGTCCCGCCCTAAGGAGCCGCCGGCGGCCACGGGTTTGCCCGTGACCACCGCCGGTGTGCTTTGGCCCTCAAGGGCCGAGTACTCATCCATAAACCACGCCATTATCTGGGCGTCTGTGTAGACCTCGGGAGCCGGGATGTCCTTCTGCGGCCCGAGGAGGTCCGCGATAGCGCGGACGTACCCGCGGGTCAGACGCTCCAGCTCCCGCTGGGATAGTTCTTTCGGATTGCAGCGAATGCCGCCTTTGCCTCCGCCGAAAGGAAGGCCCACCACCGATGACTTGAATGTCATCCAGGTGGCGAGGGCCTTCACCTCATCAGCGTCAGTCTGTGGGTGGAACCGGATACCGCCCTTAGCCGGTCCCAAGGCAGTCGAGTGGTGGCAGCGCCAGCCCTGGAACACCTTGATGCTCCCGTCGTCCATCCTGACCGGGATCGCCACTTCAAGGAGCCGCTCCGGCTGCTTTAGGAGCTCGTACGCGGCGTTCTCAACGCCCAACCTGAGGCATGCGTTCCTGACTTGCTGCTGCGCTATAGCCCAGGGACTCGGGGCCGACTTAGGCACGCTCACAGGGCCCTCACAGGAGAGAGGCGGCGGCGTCCAAGCCCGCCTGGAATGCCTTCTTATTCAGTTCTTCAGTTCCCTTGGGTACCCGCGCCAGGACAGCCGACAAAGCGGCGTCCGCCGGGACCGCGCCAGTGAGTCCAACCAGAAGGCCAAGGGCGACGATGTTGGCGACAATCTCCCGTCCCAGTTCCCTTGCCTTCTCAGTGATAGCGTACCGGACCACCTTGGCGTCGACATCCGGCAGCTTGCCGACAAACGTGCTGTCAGCAATGATCATCCCGCCCTTGCGCAGATCCGCCCCATACTTGTCGCACGCCTCTTGAGCCATTACCAGGAGGACGTCCGGAGTCTTGACCTCGGGATAATCGATATCTTCGTCAGACAGGATTACGTCCGCCCTGGACGCTCCTCCTCTGGACTCGGGACCGTAAGACTGGGTCTGGATCGCGTTCAGATCGGTGTGTTCCGCCGCGGCGGCCGCGAGGATGATGGCGGCCGTGATTAGTCCCTGTCCGCCCTCGCCTGCGAGCCTGTACTCCTTGCGCATCACGCACGGCCCCCTTCCTGTGCTCTCTGGATTACCTTGCCGTACACCTCGGTAAGCTCGGGAGCCTCGATCTTGCGCAGGACGCCGATGGGGAACTTGCCCTTGCGCTCTTCCTCGGAGAGGTTATCCCAGTTCGAGGCCATGACCGCCCTGTCCTTGAACCAGTTCATCATGTCCATGACCGTCCGCATCTTGTTGCGCCGGCCGTAGTATGTCGGGCACTGGGAGAGGGCGTCGACAAACGCAAAGCCCTTGTGGCCAAGAGCCTCTTTGATGACATTGGTCAGGTGCCTGGCGTGATAGGTAGTGCTGCGGCCCACGAAGGTGCCGCCGGCGCCTGCGACCAGGTTGCAGAGGTCAAAGGAACGTTCCACCATGCCGTAGGGCGCGGTAGAAGCGTAGCTTCCTTCAGGAGTGAGAGGCGAGTACTGCCCCGAGGTCATCCCGTAGATGTTGTTGTTGTAGCAGACGACCGTAATGTCCAGGTTCCTCCTGGCGGCGTGGATCAGGTGGTTCCCGCCGATAGCGGCCGCGTCGCCGTCGCCGCTAATGAGGATGACCTTGAGTTCGGGGTTCGCCAACTTGATGCCGGTGGCGAACGGAATGGCCCGGCCGTGGGTGGTGTGCAGAGTATCGAAGTTCATGTAGCCGGGGGCCCTGGATGAACAACCGATACCCGAGACGATGACGGTCCTTTCGGTATCAAGGCCGGCCTCGTCTATCGCCCTAACAATAGCCTGCGTAACGATGCCGTGGCCACATCCGGGGCACCAGATGTGAGGCAGTTTCTTGACCCTTAAGTATTTCTCTCGGTCGAGCGCCACGTCAGTTCGCCTCCTTAACGAGGTGCAGGATCTCTTCCGGCTCAATGAAGCCGCCGCCCACCCTGTTCAGGGGGATGACGGGGCACGCGTCGCCGATGACTCTCTTGACCGGCAGGACCAGCTGCCCCAGGTTCATTTCCGGGACGATCACTGCTTTGGGCGAACGCTTCTTTATGTTGAGGATAGCGTCCTCGTTGAACGGCCAGACGGTGATGGCGCGCAGTAGGCCCGCTTTGATTCCCTGAGCCCTGGCTTCCTTGACCGCCATGCGTGCCGAGCGGGCCGTGCCGCCGTAGGCGAACACGACGATCTCGGCGTCGTCCATGTACAGCTCCTCGACCTTGCCCAGTTCCTTGGCCCGGCCGCTGATCTTCTTGTTGATCCTCTCGATCTGCTTCCGGGCAACCTCGACGCTGTTGGTGGGGAACCCGTCTTCAGCGTGGGAAAGGCCGGTCACGTGGAACCGGTACCCATTGCCGAAGGCAGCCAGCGGCGGAACGGCCAGGGGATCGTTGGGATCTACTTCGTAGGGCTTATACTGGCCCGGCGCCTTAGTGGGCTTGGCGCGGCTCACGATCTTCATCGTGGACGGATCGGGCAAGGTTACTTTCTCGCGGAGGTGGCCCACGATCTCATCCATTAGCAGGATGACGGGGGTACGCAGTTCTTCGGCTATGTTGAAGGCCTCGATGGCGAGCGTATAGGCCTCGCTCACCGACGACGGGCACAGGGCCACTATCTCGTGGTCTCCGTGCCTGCCCCACCTGGCCTGCATGACATCACCCTGCGCGGGCGACGTCGGCATACCGGTGGACGGGCCCACCCTCTGGACGTTCACAACGACGCACGGGATCTCGGTTTCAACCGCAAACCCGAGATTCTCTTGCTTGAGCGAAAACCCGGGGCCTGATGTCGCGGTCATTGACTTAAGCCCCCCCAGCGACGCGCCGCAGATGGCGCCCATGCTGGCGATCTCGTCTTCCATTTGGATGAACTTGCCGCCCACCTGCGGCAGCCTGAGCGCGCAGAGCTCGGCGATTTCGGTGGATGGTGTTATAGGGTAGCCCGCGAAAAAGCGGAGGCCGGCAGCAATCGCTCCCTCGACGACCGCCTCGTTACCCTGCAGGAGCTTGGCGCCACTCATTTCGCATCTCTCCTACGGACGGTTATGGCAAAGTCAGGGCAATGCATCTCGCACTGCAGGCATCCGATGCACGCCGCAGGATCAGTGATCTCCGGAGCGCCGGTTCCGCTGAGCACCTTCTTTGGGCAGAACTGCACACACAGATTGCACTTCTTGCAGAGTTTCGGATCAACCTTTATCTCCCACTGCAACTCCTGAGCCACGCTCTACCTCCTCCTGCCTGTTCTTCTTTCTATGCTCAAGGACCGATGCTCCAAGGAGGTTGACCGAGCCCGCGTCGGGAGTGTAGATGAACTCAATGACCTGCGTCCCGCGCTTGGCCATGCCCAGCACTTCCTTGAACCTTCCGGGCGAAACGATGACCGCCCTCTTGCCCTTGAGCTTTTCTGCGATCGCCGAGGGGTCCCTATCCGTCGCGACCTCCACGTCGATCTCGGTGATGCCCGCGATCTCCATGGATTTCTGGATCCTCTCTGCGAACCTTTGAGATATGCACACCAAGAGGACCTTGGACCCCTTGGGCAATCTGGCAATCTTTACGATGGACTCGATCCCGGGATCGAGAGCGATGCCGACGATATCCTCGCTTCTCCTCGGGAACAGCTCCTTTACCTCGTCGAGATGGAAGAACGTGGTGACCACCATGTCGGCCCGGTTAACCAGCGCCTTGGCGGCTTCATCGCCGGCATGGAGGTCGTCGATGAGTACGGGTTCCACCCGGACGCCCGTGCCAAGCTCGATTTCTTTGCTGAAGTAATCCAGTTGCTCGCGGTTGCACTCGATGAAGGCGACCAGCACCGAAGACAACATGCGGCGTCTCTCGTCCACCCTCTTCTGGGCAGCCGCCATGAACTCGTCCAGGTTGGCGCCCAACGACAGGGCGTCCTCGATCGCCAGGTCGATGATCCTTGCGAGACGCTCCCGCTTGGTCTCCATCCTGAGAATGTCATCTGCCTCTGCTACGAATGTGCCGCGTCCCTGGCGGGAAGTGATGAGACCCTCCGCCTCGAGCTGGCGGTAAGCCAAGCTCACGGTGTTGCGGCTAACGTTCAGCTCGGCGGCCAGGGCTCGTTCAGTAGGAAGCCGTCGGCCTTTGTCCCACTGGCCTGAGGAGATCAGAGCCTCTATCTTGCGTTTAACCTGCAAGTAGATGGGAAGGCCGCCCTTCCTTTGGAGGTCAAAGGAATGTTCTTCTGCCAAGCCATACCCCTCCCAATTGACCGGGCCATATGATCCAATGGATCTATTCCTTATCGGAAATGGATCTCCTTCAGTCCAAAACCCGGATTCAATTGTACACCAACAGGTCGTTCTTGGATCCATACAAACAGAAAATCCGGACCAATAACGTCCGGATTGGATCTGTATGTGGTGCCAAGTGTTCAGCTGTGCCTTACCTCAGTTGGCTCAGTCCTTGAGAGTCCGCGAAACCCCAGTCTTTAGGATGTCGACCTCAACCCGCTCCGCCACTCTGACTTTGACCGAGATGTCCTCAACCTTGGTGATGACCCCGATCATCCCGCCGATGGTGACGATCCTGTCGCCGGGCTTGAGCGAACGGATCATCTCCGCGCGCTGGCGCTGCTCCTTCTGCTGCGGCCTGATCATGAAGAAGTACATCATCACGAACAAGAGGGCCATCCAGATAAGCGTACCGTATTGCTGAAGCGCTTCGTTCAATGTCAAACCTCCTTGCCCCCGAAGGGCCGGTCATCGCGACCATTACACCTGTAGTCTGGTGTTCGACAGGCCCCGGGCGTTAACCTTTCCTCAGATTCCCTTGTTTTCGCTGACGGGATAAAGTCTTTCCATTTCGGCCCGGAAATCCCAGGCGGTGCCCTGCCTTATGTGGCGCCTGAGACTCTCCATGAACCGCTGGAAGAACCGCAAGTTGTGCACGGTAATGAGCGTCGATGCGAGGGACTCCCCCGCCACAAGCAGGTGACGGATGTAAGAGCGAGAAAACCCCCTGCATGCGAGGCAATCGCAGCCTTGCTCTATCGGCCTGTCGTCGGTGGCGTGAGACGCGTTCTTCATGTTTAGCGGTCCCTCGAAGGTGAAAGCCCGGCCGTGCCTGGCGTTTCTTGTCGGGAGCACGCAATCGAACATGTCGATCCCGTGCAGCGCTCCCTCGATCAGATCCACCGGGTGCCCTACGCCCATGAGGTACCTGGGCTTGGCCTCCGGCAAGAGTGAGGCTGTGAACGCCATGAGCTCATAGAACTCGGCCTTTGGCTCTCCCACCGAGAAGCCGCCCAGGGCGTAACCGGGAAAGTCCAAGTCCGAAAGCTCTCTGGCCGACCGCTCCCGCAGGTCTTTGTACGTGGAGCCCTGCACGATCCCGAAAAGCGCCTGTTTCTCGGGCACCTCCATTTCACGCTGTTCCCTGGCCCACACGGTCGTCCTCCTCACGGCCTCGGCGGCCTCTTCCCACCTCACAGGGTACGTGACCAGCTGGTCCAGGCACATGATGATGTCGGAGCCCAGGTCGACCTGGGTCCTCACAGAGTCTCTGGGGGTGTACCGGATAGGCCGCCCATCGATGTGGGACTTGAAGGATGCTCCCCCGTCGTCAACCTTCACCATGTGGCCGAGGCTCATGATCTGAAAGCCGCCGCTGTCGGTGAGGATCGCGCCGGGCCAGTTCATGAACCTGTGGAGGCCGCCCGCGCGGCGCACGGTCTCGGAGCCGGGCCTAAGGTACAGGTGATAGGCGTTGGACAGTATGATGCGGCTGCCCGTGCTCTCGACGTCACCCGGCAGAACGGACTTAACTGTGGCCTGGGTGCCGACGGGCATGAAGACCGGTGTCTCGATATCGGCGTGAGGGGTATGCAGCCTGCCGAGCCTGGCTTCCCCGTACGACGCTTCGATCTTGAACTGGAGTTCGGGCATGTGCAGTCCCCTCGCTAACGGACCGGAATACTGTAGATCCTACAGGATCAGCATGGCATCGCCGAATGAGAAGAACCGGTACCTCTCAGCGACTGCCTCGCGGTAGGCCTTCATCATGAGGTCCCTGCCTCCGAAGGCCGAGACAAGCATAAGGAGCGTGGACTTGGGCAGGTGGAAGTTGGTGATAAGCCGGTCCACCACCTTGAAGTGATACCCGGGGTATATGAACAGCCGGGTAGCAGCTGTGTCCGGTTTCACTTGGCCGTCCTCGCCGGCGCAGCTCTCAAGTGTCCTTACCACAGTGGTGCCTACGGCGTAGATCCGGCCACCGCTTCTTTTCACCCTGTTCACGGCGTTTGCGGTCTCCTCCGTCAACTCGAAGTACTCTTCGTGCATGCTGTGGGCTTCCACTGTCTCCTCCCGAACCGGCCTGAAGGTCCCGAGGCCCACGTTCAGAGTCACTTCCAGCACCTCGCACCCTGCCTCGCGAACCTTGTCCAGGAGTTCGGGTGTGAAGTGGAGTCCGGCGGTAGGCGCCGCGGCCGAACCCGGCACCGAGGCATAGACCGTCTGGTAGCGGGAAGGCTCGTCAAGCGGCTTCTTTATGTATGGGGGCAGAGGTGTTTCACCCAGTCGATCGAGGACTTCTTCCCAGATTCCCTGGTACGACCAGTTCACGATGCGCCCGCCGTATCCGGTGCGCGCCACTACCGTGCCGGTCAGCCGGGTCTCTCCGTCGCCGAAGTACAGCCTGTCCCCTATCCGTGTCTTCTGCCCGGGCTTCACGAGGCATTCCCAGGTATCGGAACCCAGGTTTCGCAGCAGGAGCACCTCGACCTTGCCCCCGGTTGCGCGATTGCCCCTGAGGCGCGCCGGGATCACCTTGGTGTTGTTCACCACGAGGGCGTCACCGGGACGAAGATACTCCACCACTTCATAGAACTGCCGGTGGCTCACGGTGCCGCTAGCCCTGTCGACCACAAGGAGCCTTGAGTGGTCCCTGTTGGGGACCGGGTCCTGGGCGATCAGCTCCGGCGGCAATTGGTAGTCGAACTCATCAACTCTCATATCAAGGTCCACCCGCTTCCGGTCATTGCCACCATTGCTCCAAGGCGGTCTGGGGATAGTAGAAACTCAAGATCGCGGCGGCGGGCGAGCCTGATTCCGCCATGGCCTTAGCTCCGTACTGGGACATCCCCACTCCATGCCCCCATCCGCTGCCCCGGAGCGCGTACGTCGCGGGGCCGTCATGGATGGCGCCGGTGGTCGCGTAGACCCCAACGGCTGCCTTGCGCGTTTCTCCGCTCCCGCCCACAACAACCGCATCCCTCAGGTTCAGCTGGGTAATTCCGCCAGGAGACTGCACGTAGGCTTCCAGGCCACCGGAGAGTAGACCCAGGGTCTCCTTGCCGCCTCCGTAGGAGTAGGACGAAAACAGCATGCTCCGGACTTGCGGGAAGGCTGACCTGAACTGGGTCGCCGACACAGTCGCAAGCCCGCTCGAGGTCCGCACCATGACCCCTGACCACCTGCCCGAGACGCCTGGATTGCACCCCGCAATAATGTCCGGCAGAGCCGGGGGGATTATCCCCAGTGAGCTGAGCCCGCTCGCCACCTCGGAAGGTGTGAGGAGCACAGTCCACGAGGAGTAAGGCGACTCGTGGGGGATGTCCACGACCGAGCTTAGGTACGGCAGAGCGGTTCCTCCTGCCCAAACATAAGGGGGTTCTTCGGTCGCCACACCGGCATCGGCATGGTAGAAGGTCGCGGCGGGAGCCGACCAGTAGGTAAGCACCATTCCCCTGGTGGCATCGGTGGCCGCGATCGAAAGGGGGTTTTCTTCCTCGATGCCGCGGTAGACCTGATCGGTTGCCCACAGGCGGACATCGGCTTCGTTAACTGAGCAATACCGGCCCTCGCAATCGTCGTAGGTCCCTGTGTTCCTGAGGCCCACCTTGTACGCGGCGTAAGTGCGGACCGCCACAGCCTGCGCTTTCTGGCACTCCAGGTGCCAGCCGTCGGGGATCTCCGCCCCTACCGTTGACTTGACGTAGTCCTCGATGTCAACCGAGTTGGCGAGAAGAAGGGTTCCGCCGGATGGGATGACCAGCATGCTGCCCCTGTAGGACCTGCCCGCAACGCTGGCGGAAGCGCCCTGGGCGCGGCTTACCGTGATCACCGGCGCGACTGGCGCGCCTTGAGCCCCAAAGACCACCGGACCCGCGCTCTGTCCCACCTGAGTCGCGCCGCCCGGCGGCGTGAAGGCCCAGGAGATGGTGCCTCCCGCTATCGAGAAGGTGACCTCGGCGCCGGCCGGCACCGTGGCTGGGGCCATCGGACTCACCGGAGCGGCGGTCCCACCCAGAGTGACGGGAGACGCCGGTGTAAGAGTAATCGAGGCGGCCCGGGTTAGTCCCACAAGTATCCTGGGCGCCTGGGCGAAAAGGATGCTTGTCCCGGCCTGCGCCATAGCGACGCCTGAAACCATAACGGCACACACGGCTACCGCGAGGGCGGCCCGGAGCGCGGCTCTATTGAGATGCATCTGCCTTGTAGGTTTTGTCATCGTCTTCTCAGCACCCATGCAAGAAGCGTGAGGATTCCGCTCAAGAGAAGGCACGTGGCCAGTGGAAAGTGGAACGTGAAGTTGCCCCTCCGGTACACGATGTCTCCCGGCAGGCGGCCTAAGCGGAAGAAGCGGCCGATGAGGCCTATGAGGAGCCCCAGCGCCACAATAGCGACGCCGATGAGTACGAGTAGCCTGGCCAGATCCGAACTATCCCGCACCGCAAGACCCTCCTTTACTTCGCAGCTTTGCCCGCGCCTTCGACAATAACCTAGCATAGAACCGCAACGCAACCTGAAAGCGCGCCCCGGTCAGCGGTCAGGCGAGGGCACGCTGAACTCACACCCGCAATACTTCTGCATGTACAGGTGGCGGCCCCTTGCCATCTCCCTGCTCCGGCGGTATCCGACCCGGAAGTCATGGTAGAGGAACGGTACTCCCGCTTGCCGGGCCGCCTCTTCGCCGGCCTCCGCGATTCCCTCGTGGTCCTGGTAGATGGACAGGAGCAGGCTGGTAGTGAAGGCGTCGTATCCGGCTTCCTTCGCCAGATAGGCAACCGGCAGAAGGCGGTGGAGGTAGCACAGGCGGCAGCGGCCGGGCTTTGCGAGGTCGCGACTGACGCGGGCCATCCACCCCTCGTGTTCAGCGTCCTTTCCTACATCACTAAAGACCGGAGCGTCGCCGCCGAGCGCGCCTTCGGGCGGGTCCTTTGCATCCTTCAGCCCCAGCGTAAGGACCGTCAAGTTCTCTCCCGCAGCGAAATCCATGTACGCGGCAAGGCGCCTCTCCCTCTCATCCCGCGGGTAGATGTTGGGGTTATGGAAGACCCCATCGACTGAGTGACCGAGTGAGCGCAGCAAGAACAGCGGGTAGGTGGTGCACGGCGCGCAACACGAGTGCAGGAGGACCTTCACGGCCTGTCAAAAAGCCTCCCCTGAGCGGGTGACTTCTCCTTACCCAGGTACTGGAGCCCCCGCCTGGTGATGCTCCTTCCCCTGGGTGTCCTCTCCAGGAAACCTATCTGCAGAAGGTAGGGTTCGTATACGTCTTCCAGGGTCCCCGGGTCTTCCGACAGGCACGCGGCCAGCGTAGACAGCCCGACCGGACCCCCGCCGTACTTGTCCACAACAGCTTCGAGGATCTGCCGGTCCAGCCGGTCCAGTCCCATCTCATCAATGTCCAGCAGCGTCAGGGCCTCTCGGGCGACCGGCTTCGTAATCTCCCCGTCTCTCCTCACCTGGGCGAAATCCCTGACTCTGCGCAGGAGCCGGTTGGCGATCCTGGGGGTTCCCCGGGACCGGGACGCGATCTCGAGAGCGCCGCCCTTGTCGATCCGGATCCCCAAGATCCTGGCGGAACGCTCTATGACGTCATAGAGTTCCTGCTCACTGTAGTATTCCAGCCTGAAGTTAATGCCGAACCTGTCCCTCAAAGGCGATGTGAGCAGCCCGCTCCTGGTGGTCGCGGCTACCAGCGTGAAGTGGGGGAGTTTCAACCTGTAGGTCCTGGCTTGAGGTCCCTTCCCCGCGACCCAGTCGAAGCTGAAGTCCTCCATGGCCGGGTAAAGCGCCTCTTCGGCAACGTGGGACAGGCGGTGGATTTCGTCTATGAACAGGATGTCCCTGTCTTCAAGGTTGGTGAGGATGGCCACCAGATCCCCCGCCCGCTCAATGGCCGGGCCTGAGGTCACCCTGATGCCGACCCCTAACTCGTTGGCGATCACGTGGGCCAGCGACGTCTTCCCAAGCCCCGGCGGACCTGACAGCAGGATGTGATCCAGGGCGTCTCCCCTCTGGCGAGCCGCCTCAATGGACACGCCCAGGTTCTCTTTGATGCGCTCCTGCCCCATGTACTCGCCCAGGTGGCGAGGCCGCAGCGATTCCTCTACTACCTCATCCTCGGGCTGCCGTTCTTTTGAGATGATGTCCCTATCAGGATCTGGCAAGTCGCCTCAAGGCCTCCCTAAGAAGAGTTTCGATGTCAATATCAGGGTCCGCGGCCCTTGCCTTCGCCACCGCATCCCTGGCCTCCTGCCAGGTGTACCCGAGGGCCATGAGGCCTTGCTGCGCTTCTTCCTCCACGTTTCCGGCCGGAACCGCTTTCGCCGTCTCCTCCTTGGCGCGAAGGCCAATCCGGTCCCGGAGTTCAAGGATCATCCTGCCCGCAGTCTTCTTCCCCACGCCCGGGACTCCAACGAGGGGCCGGTCGTCTTCCGTCAGTATGGCGCGGTAGAAGTCCGACGGCTGAAGGTGGGATACCACGCTGAGCGCGACCTTGGCTCCGATCCCCCTGACGGAAAGCAAGAGGTCGAAGCAGGCTCGCTCCTCCCTGGACCCGAAACCGTAGAGGTTCCAGGCGTCTTCCCTGACTATGAGCCTTGTGTAGATATGTACGCGGTCGTCCCGGGAGTACCTGGACGCGAGGCGGGGCGTCACCTTCACTTCGAGTCCCACACCCGCGGTATCCACCACAAGGTAATCCATACCTGCGTCAACGATGATTCCTCGGAGTTCGGATATCATAGATCCTCCTTGGGGCCCAGGGTGGCCGTCCTCAGGCTACTCCCCTGTCCGGGCACGCCCGCCCTGCGGAGAACGGCGCCGAACGACCTC
>CAZRRG010000026.1:0-5970 GCA_964602455.1 uncultured Eubacteriales bacterium
CTGTCAGATGTACGCGTAACGTTCTATCCACGCAGTTATAATACCTCCTCTCGATTCCACTCAAAATGCGGGCCGGAGGAGTATTGACGGGGATTAATCCTAGTACAATAATAGGAATAGTCCGGGCCCGCAAAGGAGGGCATGACAGATGGCCTTCAGGTTATCCACCAAGGGGCACTATGCTGTCCTCTTGATGTATGAGCTTGCCAGGTCCGGCGAAGCATTGTCCTCACTAAGCGATATTGCCTCTGTCCAGAACCTCTCTCAGGGATACCTGGAGCAGATAATCCGGCCGCTGCGCGCGGCGGAACTGGTCATCGGCAGAAAGGGCTTCGGCGGCGGCTACGTCCTCTCGAAGCCTGCGTCCGAGATAACCGTCGGCGAAGTCATACGGGCGGTCGAAGGACCGGTGGTCCCGGTGAAGTGCGTCGACGAAGACTCCGATCTTGATTCGTGCCCCGAGGATTGCCGTGCAAAGAGCGTCTGGCAGCAAGTCGGTCAGGCAATCGACGGCGTCCTGGACTCTATTACTCTGGAAGACCTTGTTAATAAGGACGCCGGCGGCGCCCCTTTGAGAAGAAAAGAGGAATGAACCGATGAGCGAAGCCCCCGTTTCCAGCGAAAGGCGCGTGTATCTAGACCACTCAGCCACGACACCCGTGCGGGCAGAGGTCATGGCGGTGATGATGCCCTACTTCTCGGCTGCCTTCGGCAACGCATCAAGCGTTCACCGTTGGGGCCGGGAGGCCAGGCTTGGCGTGGACCTGGCTAGGGAGAAGGTTGCCCATCTCATTGGAGCCCAACCTCGAGAGATCGTGTTCACCTCAGGCGGCACGGAATCCGACAACCTGGCCATCCGCGGCATCGCGAAGGCCGCAGCGAAAAAGGGAAAACACATCATCACCACCCAGATCGAGCACCACGCCGTCCTCCACACGTGCGAGATGCTGGAGAAAGAAGGCTACAAGGTCACCTACGTAGGATGCGATAAGTACGGCATGGTTGATCCCGCCGAAATCAGGGACGCCATAAGGCCGGATACGATACTCATTTCGGTGATGCACGGCCAGAACGAGGTGGGCACGATCGAGCCGATCGCCGAGATCGGTCAGATCGCCAAGGAGAAGGGGATCCCCTTCCACACCGATGCCGTCCAGAGCGCCGGGAAAGTGCCCATCGACGTGAACGAACTGAATGTGGACCTCTTGACGCTGTCCAGCCACAAGATCTATGGACCCAAAGGCGTGGGCGCGCTCTACATCAGGCGAGGGACACGCCTTACGCCGGTCTCCACAGGCGGAGCCCACGAGCGTGGGATGAGGGCAGGGACCGAGAACGTTGCCGGGATAGTCGGGTTTGGCGAAGCCTGCTACCTGGCCCAGAAGGAGTTGCCGACGGAGCCGGCGCGCCTCAGCGCACTGCGGGATAGGCTTATCCAGGGCATCCTTTCGAACGTGCCCGACAGCATCCTGAACGGGCATCCGGAAAAGAGGCTCCCCCACAACGTAAACATCAGCGTCAAGTACATCGAAGGCGAGGCAATGCTGCTGAACCTTGACCTCATGGGCATTGGCGCCTCGTCGGGCTCCGCATGCACCTCCGGATCGCTTGAACCGTCCCACGTGCTCCTGGCCATGGGTCTTCCCCATGAGGTAGCCCATGGCTCGCTCCGGATGACACTGGGTAGATCGACCACGCAAGAAGACGTAGACTACGTCGTGAGGGCACTGCCGCCCATTGTGCAAAGGCTCCGTGAGATGTCTCCCTTCGGAGCCGCGGAGAAGCCTTCGGCAGAGAAACAGTAAGACACCTGAAAGGCGGCACGTCAAATGTACAACGATAAGGTTATGGACCACTTCTTCCACCCAAGGAACGTGGGCGAGATTGAGAACGCGGATGGGACAGGCCAGGTCGGCAACCCGGTGTGCGGAGACGTCATGCGCCTCACCATCAAGGTCAAAGATGACAAGATCGAGGACGTCAAGTTCAGGACATTCGGATGCGGCGCGGCTATAGCCACCAGTTCAATGGTCACGGAACTGGTTAAGGGCCTGACTCTAGACGAAGCGATGAAAGTCTCTAACAAGGCCGTCGCAGAGGCCCTTGGCGGGTTGCCGCCGGCCAAGCTCCACTGCTCCAACCTGGCCGCGGACGCCCTTCACGAAGCCATCGAAGACTACCGGAAGAAGCAGCAGGGTTAGCGGTGCGGAAGCCACCCGCCACTTTTTGGGGCCGTGGCGGACGATTCCCGGAACGGGTCGAAAATGTGGCGGGTTTCACCCGCCACGCTATTTCTGCCTAGCGGAAGCAGCCCGCCACTGGTCCGTTAGGTTGCGGAAACCACCCGCCACTCCATCCCCCGCCCGTTTCGCCGACTGCCACTTCGCCTGCTGCCGCTTCGCCGACTGTCGCTTCGCCTGCTGCCGCTTCGCCGACTACCGCTTCGCCTGCTGCCGCTTCGTCAGCCACGGCTACGCCAGTCGCCGCTTTATCGGTCGTCGCCTCGGCAGGCAACAACAACGCTTCCCTCCTCCACACAAAGCCCCGGGGGCTTGTCGATATATGTGAAAGTGAAGGTGTCGATTTCTGCTGGTAGGGAACACAACTGCAGGAAACACGTCCATTAGATAGAAATCTTCTGCTAGAGCAGGGGAAACCGGGGTGAAGAGGTTTGAGGCGCGCATACAAGAAAGCCATAATTGTGCCGCTAGCGGCGGCAATAATCTCAAGCGGAGGAATCACCGCCAACGTTGCTCTGGCCGCGCCCGAACCGTTGAAGGCCGGGTTTGAGGGTTTTCGAGCCATGGTGCTGGGAGACGTGTGCAACGTGAGGGCCCTGCCAGACACAAACTCGCAGGTACTGGGGACAGTCACCCAGGGAACATCGCTTACCCTCCTCGGTTTCCAGAACAACTGGGCCAAGATATCGTTTCAGGGCAAGGAGGGGTGGATCGCGGGTTGGCTCATCGACATCGACCTGCGTTCAGCCGGCGTCATAGCCAAAGTGACCCACACCGACGTTAACCTCAGGCAAGGGCCCGGCACCGAGTATGGCGTCAAGGGCATGACTCAAAAGGGAAACGTCTACCCTGCCGAAGCCAAGAGAGGAATGTGGATCAGGGTTTCTCTCCCGGGCGGAGAGGCAGCCTGGATCTCCGAAGGTCTTGTACTGCTACAGGTTGACGCGAGCACGGCCACCTCGCCTCCTCCTCCTGTTACATATGAAGGCGACCTTGTCGTCTATCCCACAAAGGATCGTGTAAACGTAACCCAGAGCCCTGTCGTCGGCTCCACAGCGGTGGGCCGCCTCAACAGAGGAGAGTCGGCTAAGCTGATCGACAGCGTCAACGGCTGGCTGGTCGTTGAGCTGACCGGAGGCACAAGGGGCTGGGTCAATGGAGCGGAAGCCCGCGTGGCGACGTCAAAGGACCCTACAGTGTCACTCAGCGTGTCAGGCTCGACCTGGACGATCGGCAAGTACCCCACGGTCACCGTGACCGCCTCTGACGTCAACTTCAGATCAGGAGCAGGGACAAGCTATCCCGTCATTGGGATGCTGCAGAAGGGCAATGTCCTCCGTGTGGTAGAGAAACAAGGTGATTGGATAAAGGCGGTATCGCCGAACGGGGTTACCGGCTGGGTAGCCGGCTGGCTCACCAGTGGGATCAGCGGCGCCGGCGCATCTCAGTTCGCCGTGACAGCGGAGGCTGGCAAGACCGCTAGGACCCTCACTGTGACGGGTCCCTTTGATAGCGCCGTGGTCATCCCGTCTTCAGACGGCAAGTCGGTTCTGGTGAGCACGTCGACGTTCTTCAACGCCGACGCGAGTCTGCCCGTCAACTCCTATGAGTTTGGTACCCTCAAGGTCTCAGGCAGCGACGTCACCCTATCTTACCAGGGTGAAGCCTCGTACTTCGTGAAGACCAACGTCGCAGGGAAAGTCGTGCTGGAGTTCCGGCCCTCGGTTACGTCAGTTGACCTCAAGGCTAACGGCGCCGGCGATATCCTGACCATCAACACAGTGGGATATGCGGAACCATCGGTTGTCCGCAACGGCAACTCGGTAAAGGTCTCGCTGCCGGGCGCTTCGTATACCGGATCGGTAGTCTCGGCTCAGGGCCAGCTCGTGAAGGCCGTGGCGGTTCAATCGGGTTCGTCCAGCACCGACGTAGTCCTGACCATAGACCAGAACACCCCCTATCTCATCAAGAAGGTAGGCAACAGCATTGAGGCCCACATCGGAGTGCCGGGGCTGACCGGCAAACGCATCGTGGTGGATCCCGGCCACGAGACTGACGACCCCGGCGCAATAGGCCCGACCGGACTCTCCGAAAGGAACGTCAACTGGGAGATCGCTCAGAGGCTTGTCAACCTCCTGAGGGCTGCGGGGGCGGATGCGGTACTGACGAGATCCGGTCTGTACTCGCCCAGTGAAGCGCCCAGCGACTGGACGCCACGCCCTCACGAGTACTCGGGGTCGCTGGCCAAGAGAGCGGCGTGGTCTATCGGCGCGGACCTCTTCATATCGATCCACAACGACTCCAACGCGGATCGCAACGTCTGCGGCACGGCCGTCTACGTCTGCGACGGCATGCTGAACTCCGCGGAGTCTCGCAGGTTCGCCAACCTGGTGCTCGAGGACCTCACTGCGGCAATCGGCACCCAGAGCCACGGAGTAAAGTCATCGGAACTCTACGTGGTCAGGGAAAGCTCAAGCCCCGCGGTCCTAATTGAGACCATGTTCATATCCAACCCGCGAGAGGAATCCTACCTGCGCCTGCCTGCGACTTGGGACAAAGCCGCGGCAGGGATACTGAAGGCTGTGCAGAGGTACTTCGCGCCTGCGAACTGAGGCCTCCGCTAGGGGTCTGTACCCTCCAGGGGAAACATCTCGTCCATCCTGACGAAGCGATATCCCTGTGCCTGAAGCTGGTCGATTATCTGCGGTATCGCGGCAACCGATCCCGACAGGTCCTCTCCTGGTCCGCCCGCGCTGTGCTGCAGTATGACCGCGCCGGGGGTCACCGTGTTGGTCACATTCTTGAGCACCTCAGCAGCTGAAAGGCCTCTCCAATCCAGCGTGTCAACCGACCACATGGCGATCTTGTACCCGAGGTTCGCTACCTGCTCCACGAGTGACGGGTTGGCTGCTCCGTAGGCCGGACGGAAGAGGTTGTTGCCCGTGAAACCCAGCGGCTTGAAGGCGGCCTCCGCCTTGGAGATCTCCTGTTCTACTTCGGGGCTCGCCTTGTCCAGGTTGGCGTGGCTGTAGGTATGGTTGCCGATGAGGTGGCCCTCGTCCGCGATGCGCTTTGCTATGTCGGGGTTCTCCTCAACACGCTTTCCAATGAGGAAGAACGTGGCCTTGACGTTCTTCTGCTTGAGCACATCCAGCACAGCCGGCGTGTAGGTCGCGTCGGGACCATCGTCAAAGGTAAGGCAGACCAGCTTCCCAACATTCTTGCCCGTTCGAAGAATGAGGTCGGGGTACAGCCTTTCGAGGTCCTGCTCCCCTATCTTGCGGACATCCCGTTCCGGGCCACCCGCAAGTCTGGAGGGCTGGGCCGCCCTCTGCTGCCGCGCCGGGCTGTTGTACAAGGCCAGCGCCACGAGAAGCACAACCAGTACGATCCCCGAGACTAGCGAGCCTACCCTTTTCTTCATGGCGCACCCCCGCGTCTATTGTTGGTCTTCGCCGCACGGCTTATTACGGCCAATGCTTCGGGACGGGGGCGCCTAGCTGGATCGCGGCGCCAGCGGTTCCAGCCTGAGGCGAAGCTTACTAGCGCGCCGCGTTAGCGAACGCGCCAGAGATTCGCCGAGGGCGAACCGCTGGCGAACGTGGAGGCAGTGTGCGGCGGCGACAGCGGTTCCAGCCTGAGGCGAAGCTTACTAGCGCGCCGCGTTAGCGAACACGCCAGAGATTCGCCGAGGGCGAACCGCTGGCGAACGTGGAGGCAGTGTGCGGCG
>CAZRRG010000026.1:6070-25000 GCA_964602455.1 uncultured Eubacteriales bacterium
GGCGACAGCGGTTCCAGCCTGAGGCGAAGCTTACTAGCGCGCCGCGTTAGCGAACGCGCCAGAGATTCGCCGAGGGCGAACCGCTGGCGAACGTGGAGGCAGTGTGCGGCGGCGACAGCGGTTCCAGCCTGAGGCGAAGCTTACTAGCGCGCCGCGTTAGCGAACACGCCAGAGATTCGCCGAGGGCGAACCGCTGGCGCGTAAATGACTAGGTTCCTGCTAGTAGCTGGTGGCGCCGGTGAAGGCGAACTCCTTGATCTTGACGCATGGAAGGACGGAGCTGAACGTGCTCCACCAGTCACGGGTGATGCGGGCTTCGCTCGATATAGCTTCTACCCTGCCGAAAGCTTCCACCATGGATTCGGTGAAGCGCAGGTTCTTCACTCTGGCAACAATCTGGCCGTCTTCCACAAGGAACGTTCCGTCGCGAGTTGTTCCGGTGGCTACGACCCGCATCGGATCAGGGCAGTGGGTGTAGTGGAACCGTGTGACCAGGAGTCCCCGCTTTGTGGAGCGGAGCATTGCATCCTTGCTCGAGTCACCGGTTGCCAGGAACATGTTGCTGGGAGACGGTCCGGTCCGGAAGCCCGAGAAGGGACTGTGCCCCGTAGACTTCACGCCGTCCTTTGCGGCCGTCCTGGTGTCGTACACGAACTCCTTAGCCACACCGTTCTCTATGAAAACGACCTTCTTCTTGGGCATGCCTTCAGAGTCAAAGGGCATCGCCAGCCCGCGAGTGTCCAAACCATCATCCCAAATGGTGATGTTATCTCCCATGACCTTTTCGCCTATCCGGCTGGCCATGAAGCTGCGGCCCTGCTGCTTCGAATCTGCCCCGAAGGCGATGTTGCCGAGGAAGCGCACCAGGTCCGCAAGAGCGTACTCCTCGAAGATGGTATCGTAGCGGCCCGGAGGGAGGTCTATGGCCTCCGGGTACATCGTGGCCTTGGCAATAGCCTCGTTAGCGACGGCACGGTAGTCGATCTCGCGTACATCCCGCACCAACCTGTCAGCATAGCCTGTGTTCTGCCCGGACTCGACAATTGTGCGGAAAAAGCCCTCGGTCGAGAGGTTGTAAGCTTTCACTCCCGCCGTGTTGGCGACCGCCACCTCGTTGACTGAGGTTGAGTAGGTTCCCGCGGCCTGGAGTCCCTTCGCTTTGGCCAGCGAAATCACCACACCGCACGCTTCGGCCCGGTCTTTGGGCTTCAGATTGGCGGTCGAAGAAACATAGGTCTGCACATCTCGCAGTAGTTCAGGCTTGGGCATCCCGGGAAACCCTCGGTCTTCAGCTGACGCATCCATGTTCTCGCAGGCGGCTTGCACAGCCCACCGGAGAGAGCCGTCATCCAACAGGTTGGTTGAAGCCACACCCCACTTCTTGCCCTTCGCCACACGCACAGTCAGCGTCTGGTCTTGGCGGCGGAGGTTCTGGTGGATGTGGTTCTCGTAGTACCTGGTTAGCGATAGTTCCTCGGCCCGGAGGACGGCCGACATCTCGAAGTTCTTGGCGTAGGATATGACCTTCTCAAGCACCTTCATCGCATCGTCTTTTCCGGTCAATGTCCCACACCTACCTTCACCTTGCGGAACCTGGCAGGCGCGGCGCCGTGTCCGACGTGCACCACCTGCACCGGCTCGCCTTTGGCGCAGCCGGGCGTGCCCCATATGTGCCAGAAGTCTTTGTTGGCCACCGCGTCGCACGAGTTCCAGAAGTCCGGCGTGTTCCCGGTGTAGGCCGGGTTCTTCAGCATCTTCCCGAGGCTGCCGTCCTTCACCTCGTACGCGATCTCCTGGCCGAAGTGGAAGTTGAGACGCTTATCGTCAAGGCTCCAGCTCTTGGGCTCCTCGACGTATATGCCTTCTTTGGTGTCCTTGATCATCTCGTCCAGAGTCCAGTCCCCGGGTTCGAGGTTGATGTTGGTCATGCGTATGAGGGGGATGTTCTGCCATCCAACCGCCCGCATGGTCCCGTTGGACTCCTGGTCGAACATGGGCGCAAGCTCCCGAGACGTGAGGTAGTCCGTGAAGATCCCGTCGACTACGAGGTCGGTGCGCTGGGCCTCGACCCCCTCGTCGTCGAAACCGAAGGAACCTAACCCGCCCCGCGCGGTAGCGTCCGCAACCATGTGTACCTGTGGAGACCCGTACCTGAAGTTGCCCTTCTTGTCCGGGGTAAGGAACGAAGTGCCGGCAAACGTCGCCTCTTGTCCGACGACCCGGTCCAACTCCACAGGATGGCCGCAGGACTCGTGGACCTGCAACGCGACCATGGACCCGCCCATGATGAGATCGGTGACCAATGGGGGGCAAGGCGGAGCCTTGAGAAGCGCCACTGCCTCTTTGCCCAGGGTCTCAGCCTTCTCCTCAAGGTCGAGGGATTGCACGAACTCGTACCCTCCGTCGGCGTAGTCGGAGAACGACCTTGTCTGCACGTCGTCTCCCCTCGCCGTGACGCGGACCGACGCCCCGGTGTGGATCTGGACCTGCTCTATCTGGCGGCCGTCGGTGGACATGAACTCCTTGTCTTCCCTGTGGCTCAGTATGGAAGCGGTCGCATGGCTCACTCCAGGCACCTTCTTGGCTCTCTCAACAACCTGGGTGAGAAACGCGATCTTGTCCTCAAGCTTCACAGTGAGGGGATCCGTCTTATGGGGAGTCTGCCACCTGGCCCTTATGGGTTCCAAGGGGGACAGTCCAACGCCGTCCCCCTTCTTGAACATCGCGGAAGCGGAAGCTATCCTGACAGCTTCATCAGCGGTCTTCTCCAGACTCCGCTGATCCAGGTACGGAGTGGCGCAGAAACCCCACGCCCCGTCGACCAGCACCCGCAGTCCCAGACCGGCGCTTTTCTGCACCGACATCTGGGGAGACCCGTCGCTGGCCAGAGTAACCGGTTCTTGGGTAATGGAGACATAGCGGACATCGGCGTACTCGGCGCCCAGTTTCTGCGATAGCCCTAGGATTCTTTCAAGGGCGACCAGCAAATCGGCTCCTCCTTCCGCTTGAACAACGGATCTAGAATTCGAGTTTGCTCTCGCAGAGAGCCCTGACCAGAGCCACGCAGGCCTGGACATCACCCATGTCCACCATCTCGCACGGCGTGTGGATGTAGCGGCAGGGGATGGAGATTACTCCGGCGGGAATGCCGGCTTTGGTCATCTGGATGGCTCCGGAGTCGGTCCCACCGGCCTCCAGCACTTCCAGCTGGTATTTGATGCCCTTTTCCTGGGCCACCTTGACCATGTAGTTGCGAAGGGGAGGGTGGCAGATGAGGCTCGAATCCTTGACCTTGATGGCCGCGCCCTTGCCCAGAGCAACATCCATGGTGATGGACTTGGGGGTGTCACCGGTGCGGGTCACGTCCAGAGCGATCCCGACGTCGGGTTCGATACCGAACGCCGCGGCTCGGGCTCCCCGCAAACCAACCTCTTCCTGAGTCGCGAACACGGCGTAGATGTCCAGGTCCGACTTCAGGTCTTTAAGGGCCTCGATGATGATGGCGCAGGCAATCCTGTCATCCATCGCCTTGGCGACCACCCTGTCGCCGAGGTCCAGGAAGGGCTGGTAGAAGGCGCAGCTGTCGCCGACGCGGACCTTGGCCTCGGCCGACTTCTTGTCGGTCGCGCCGATGTCAATGAACAGCTTCTCGTGCTTCACTTCCTTGGGATCGTCCACGCGTTCCATGCCGACGACACCAAACGTTCCGTTGGCGAAGTACACCCTCTGTCCGAGGGAGACGAACGGATTGACGCCGCCAATGGTGCCAAAGCGCAGGAACCCGTTGTCGTCCACGTGGGTCACCATGAGCCCGATCTCGTCCATGTGGCCGTCGAGAATGACCTTCTTGCCGGTCCCCTTCTTGTGGGCGATGAGGTTGCCGAGGGCGTCCACCCTCACCTCATCGACGTAAGGCTCGACTTCCTTCCTCAGTACCTCGCGAACGCAGTCTTCGGCTCCGGACGGTCCGAACGCCTCAGTTACTTTCTTGATAAGGTCCTTCACGGTCGAAAACCTCCTTCAACGCTCCTGAGAAATGCGATTAGCAGGTCTTTCGCGGCATCGAAGTCAGATTTCGACATGACCGCGAAGGGCGTGTGGATGTAGCGGCACGGGACTGATATCGACGCGACCGGCGCGCCCGCCTGCGCCCCCTGTATGGCGCCGGCGTCGTTGCCGCCGGAAGTCGCCTCTCTGAACTGGAACGGGATGCCGTTCTCGGTGGCCAGCTTGACCAGCTGGTCCACGATGGACCTTGTCGGGATTGAACCCCTGTCCATGATAGAGATCACGGCGCCGCCGCCCAGTCTTGTGGCATAAGACTCCTTGTTGGCCAAGGGGATGTCGGCGCAGACGGTCCCCTCCAGCGCGATGCCGATGTCGGGAGCGATCCTGTAGGCGGCGACGCGGGCGCCCCGCAGGCCTACCTCCTCCTGAGTGGCAAACACAGCGTACAGCTGGATGTCCTTCCAGTCCTGCTTGAGCGCCTCTAGCAGGATGGCGCAGCCTGCGCGGTCATCAAAGGCCTTGGCCTTGTAGATACCGGGAGAAAGCTCCTCGAACTCGGTATCGAACACCGCGTAGTCGCCAACCTTAACCTTCTTGCCGGCTTCTTCGGCCGACTTGGCGCCGATGTCGATGAACAGCTGGTTGACGGGGATAACCGTCTCCCGCTCCTTGGGTTCTTGCAGGTGGATGGCCTTTGCTCCGATCACGCCCGGGATCTTGTCTTTGCCCACGAGGACCCTCTTGGAGACAAGCACCGCGGCCGGCACACCAATGGGCGTAAACCGCAGGAACCCGTTCTTCTCAATGTGGACGATCATGAGGCCGACTTCATCCATATGGGCGTCTATGAGCACCTTTGGACCCTTATCGCCTTTCTTGGCGATGACGTTACCCATGACGTCGGTCTCGAAGCTGACGCCCATGGAGGTGAGTTCCTTCATGATAGCGTCGCGGACTTCCTTTTCGTTCCCCGCCACTCCGGCGTAGGCCGTGAGTTCTTTCAGCTCCATGTCGTCAGCTCCTTCACAAAAGCGGCGTCGACAGAGGCGATGAACTTGGCCAGGAGCTTGCCCGACTTCTCCACGTCCCCGACCGATAGCGTCTCAACCGAGGTGTGCATGTAGCGCAGCGGGATCGAGATGAGCCCGGTGGCCACGCCCGCCCTTGAGATCTGCATCGGCCACGCGTCGGTCCCTGTGGGTCCGGGCGCGGGCTCAAGCTGGGGCGTCATGCCCAGGTCTTTGGCAGCCTGGTCAAGAGCGGCGTAGACCTTGGGATGGATGTTGCCGCCTAACGCCAGCACGGGCCCCTTGCCGAGGGTTGCAGTCCGCCACTCTGGGACGCCCGGGGTCTCGGCGTGGCACACGTCAATGGCAATGCCAATGTCGGGAGCGACTCCGAAGGTTGTAGCGATGCCTCCTCCGAAGCTGATCTCCTCCTGGACCGTGGCAACCGCGGCCACGTCGGCCTGGCACTTGTACTTCTTCAGTTCATCCAGCGCTACCAGGATCACCGCAACTCCTGCCCGGTCGTCCATGGACTTGCCGGAGAGCAGGTCTCCCATGAGCTCGGTGACCTGGCGCTTAAAGGTAACGACGTCGCCGACCGTCACCAGCTTCCGGACCTCTTCCTCAGGCATGCCCAGGTCAATGGAGAGATCCTCCATCTTCTGAGCCTTGTTTGCTTCCTCCGGAGGAGTCAGGTGAGGAGGCTTCACACCGATAAGGCCGGTGAGCGGCCGCTTTCCGTGCACGGTGACCTCGTGGCCCGGCAGAATCCGGGGGTCAACCCCTCCAATCCTGGTGAAGCGCAGGAAACCTCTCTCTTCGATCTTGGTGACCATGAGCCCGATCTCATCCATGTGGCCGGCAAGCATGATCTTCGGCCTTGGGGCCGGGCCCTCCCCGTACTTCCAGCCAATCACGCTGCCAAGGGTGTCCCGGCGGACCTCGTCCGCCAGGCCCTTCAAAGCGTCTTCGGCCACCGAAGCCGCGTTCATAAACTCAAATCCGCTTGGTCCATGGGCCATTGACGCCTTCTTGAGGAATTCCTTCACATTGAAACTCGTGGTCTGCACCTCCCGTTCCGAACGGTACTCTTCCAGTACCCGGAAATCATTCTTTGATCCCCGAGGCATATCCTTCCTCTGGAGAGGCCGGCTTCACCCGGCCAGGATGACGGGAAGGCCGCTTCTTTCTGCGAATTCCCTGTAGTGGACGCCCTCCAGATCTCTTCCCCAGGCATCGAACGCTATCCGGGGTAGAGTGACCTCTGCCGGTGAAAACCCGTCGGACACCAAGCGCTCGTAAGCTGCCCAGAAGTCCCGCACTGTGAGGAGTCCTGCCGCCTGGATATTGCCCCCGAAGAACCGGGATCTCACCGCCGCCACCTTGGCGTTCACGCCTCGCTCCCGGAGGACGTGCTCCAAGATGGGCCGCGCCAGGGCGGAGGTAAGTATCAAGACATTCCGTCCCCTGCGCCACTGGGACGACCTTTCCCAGTTAAAGTAAGCCTCCCTATCAAGATCCTCGTACATGACGAAGCCGGGAGACTCGTGTCTGGCCTTCTTGAGGACAAGCCCGATCTCGGCGCCTTGGCGATCGAGGGTGATCTGGGGGTTCTCCCGTGACTTCACCGCCATGAAGGCATCTTTGCGGGAGAACATGCTCCTGCCGGCAACCCTGGTCACCAGGTCTCCCGGGAGCACCCCGGCCCTGCCGGCAGCTGAACCCTTCTGCACGAACTCTACCTCGGGACGAGTATCCTTGAGTTCCGGAGGCTCGGCCAGCACGGGCATGCGAAGGTCCTCCGCCAGCTCCCTGGCCAGCTCCTTGACCCTGGGCCAGGTGTCGGGCGGCATTTCCTTGGACAGAGGGTGGCGAGATGAGAATCCAGGGAGCAGAATGCGGATGGTGTCCGCGCCGCTCTCCTTGAGGAACTTCGCGGTTGAGGCGAGGTCTTCCCAGCCGGTCACGAAGGGAAGCGCAACCATGCTGCCATCAAACCGCACCTTCCCACCGAGCGCGGCTACGTTCGCCAGAGTAGCCTGGGGGTTCTTGTCTCCCATCACCTGTTCGCGCTTACCCACGGTGTTGAGAGACACAGTGAGTTCCACTTTCAGATCCGACATGAGATCGATTAGCTCGGGATTGAGGAGCATCCCGTTTGTCGTCAGGCGCACGGTGCGGTGCGGGTACGCTGCCCTTACCAGACGCAGGATGGCCGGCAAGTCCGGATGCATGAGGGGCTCGCCCTCGTTGATGCGTGTCACCGACTCGCCGATCACCACAGGTCCTGGCGCTGCCTGGAGCCACGGGATCGAGTCCTTTATGTCCTCTAGGCTGCGCCGCCCAATGTTGTAAACCTCGCAACCGGGGGGATTGTAGCGGTTGCTGCAGAAGAGGCATCCGGCCCCGCACTCGGAAGTGATCGGGAGCACGCCGTCCTTCTGTGCCTGGTACAAAAGGGCTTCGAGGGATGGTCCTCCGGATTTGGCATTCGAGTTGGGCAAGGTGGGTCCGCCTTTCAGAGTGAGTTCGTGAGGGCTCTGCTGACAAGCTCCAGGCTGGCGTCTGCGTTGAGCTCGGGGCCATCCGCATGCCCGCCCTGCAGATACGGCCAAGCCGCTGCCGCGATCATGGCGCCGTTGTCGGTACAGAGTTCCCTGGGAGGGATGTACAGCGGAACGCCTGCCTCCCTGGCCACTCTCGAAGCCTCTGCCCTAAGCAGGCTGTTGGCCGCCACTCCTCCACATACCGCGAACCCCCGGGCTTTGGTCTCCCGGAGGAGCATCGGTACGTTCCAGAGTAGGTCGCGAACCACTGCCGCCCGGAGGCTGGCCGAGATGTTGCGGACGATTGTTGGAGGCACTGACCCGTCAGGCAGCCTGGAACTGTTAAGCGCCTGCAACGCCCTAGTTTTCATCCCGGAGAAACTGAAGTCGAATCTGCCGCCGTCGATCTTCGGGTGAGTGAAGTCCAGGAACTCCGGATCACCCTCCTCCGCCTCGCGGTCGAGGTAGGGACCTCCGGGGAACGGAAGGCCCAGTTCCCTGGCCACTTTATCAAATATCTCGCCTGCGGCGTCGTCCCTGGTCTGGCCCAAGAGCTCGTAGGCGCCCGGGCCTTTCATGAGAACAAGGTCCGAATGCCCGCCCGATACCACCAGGTTCAGGAGGGGAAAGGATGGCGTCTCGTCACCCAGGAAGTTCGCCATGATATGCCCGTCAAGGTGATGAACGCCCGCGATGGGGATGCCCAGAGCGAACGCCAAGCTCTTGCCGAAGGACAGCCCGACCAGCAGCGATCCAAGGAGCCCCGGCCCGTTCGTCACGGCGACGGCTCCCAGGTCCCGTAGGCTCACATTTGCTCGCTCCAAGGCCTCAAGGGTAACCGGGACCATCATCTCCAGGTGCTTCCGGGAGGCTATCTCCGGCACAACCCCGCCGTATTTGGCATGTAGATCTACTTGAGAAGAGACCACATTGGAAAGAAGGACGCGGCCGTCACGTACAACCGCGCAGGATGTGTCGTCACAGGAAGTGTCGATGCCTAGGATGAGCATGGTATCACCCGTAGCTATGGAAATCTTCGTGCTCCCAGTAGAGATTACACGTTCGCGGAGACGGGAGCAAACGTGAGGGTGGATAGCCACTCCTCGAGCAGGCCGCGACCCTCCAACACGATGTCTGTGCAGGGCGCCTCTACTCCGGCCCTGACAGCGTCAAGAAACGGTCGCGCGGGAACCTGGTCGGCTCTATAGTAACCCCTCTCGCGGTCAAAACGCGGCAGGTAGGGGTTGATGGTGAAGCCAAGGAGACGGGCGGGACGGCGAACAGACAGGGCATGGCCGGTTGAGACGACCTCGGACATGACAGCCGGCCAGGCAGTGGGGTCTCCCGACAGGAGAAGATCAACGGGATGGTTGGCCACAAAACTCGCCTTCACCGGCACGTCCTCTAGCGCCGACACCAGTGATAGCAGGATCTGAGGGTTCACGGGGCCCTCAACATCCACACGTACCCGGCCCTTTGGCGGCCGCGAGTCCAGCCGTCCGTACTGGGTACGCAGGAGGCCCGGGATGAACGCTTCTGAGCCGGCTGCGTATAGCCCGCCAGGCACCTTGACGCCGGTAGTCCGGCTCGGGCTCCACCTGGGTAGCGACATTACCGCCGAGATCCCCCTGAGCTCCTTGGACAGGAAACGCGGGTCCTCGCTACGGGCAGCACCGGTGGCGATAATGAGCGAGGTCGCCAGCGACAGCGGGGCGAGCCTGGATAAGGCTCCATCCAGGAGCACGGTCCTTTCCGCCGGAGCCACGTCCAGTATCTCAGAGACCTCTTGAGTGCTTGCCGGACCGGCCACTACCACCCGCCCCGGGTGGGTAGCCGTGGCGTAGTATACGGGGCCCAAGGCGCATTTCACACCGGTGTCGACAAAACCCGAGAACCGGGCGGCTGACCGCTCCAAGAGGGGCAGCGCTGTCGCGACCTGGTCCCCTTCTTCCACCGTGACCTTAGGCTTGGGCAAGCCGGTCACGTTGTCCAGGTCCTCGCCGTCGTAGCCTATGCTGGTAAGAAACAAGGGGACCCGCCTTGCGCGCAGGAAGGCGGCCACCGCCTGCAGGGTGGTCGTCTTCCCGGTGTTCTTAGCGGTCCCCGCTATTCCGATAACCTCGCGCATGCTTCTTAAGCGCGCGGGCGGACTGTGCCCTGTCCGGCTCTGCCAGGGTATGCACCGTCATCGCGGTCGCCCAGGATCCCCTCGTACAGAGACGCCACGAAGTCGCCCCTATCCAGTATCCGGTCGAGGACTTCCATGATGCCGGAACGCAGTTGCAGAGCCATCTCATACGCCTTTCCTGTCGCCTCGATCTTTGAGCTCCCCATGAACTGCAGGGCGCCTGCCGTAGCCTTCAAAGTGTCGACCTTGGCCTGCGCTGAGATAGGCCCGCCGGCGTAAGCCTCATCGGAGGAGGCAATGGTCACCGCAGTCGAGCCAAGCGTCAGCGCCAGCGCCGCGTGCAACGCGGTCATGGTCACCGACTGGGACCTATCCTGGGACTGAGTCATGAACCCGACCGGAGCGCCCGGCCAGATCGGGGCATCGATAATGTCGCGGAGCGCGACCATCTTTGCCGCATTGAAGTCCACGAGATTGTCTTTCGTGAACCCATGGATGAGAGCTTCCGGAGAGTTGGCGAACAGCGGCTGCAGTATTGGCTTCCCGCCGAGCAGCCTTCCTGCCGTGGCCACGACCAGCATACCGGCAAACGCCTTTCTCGCCGGCACGCCACACAACTCCTCGTTAGTGACCACGTCGTAGGGCATGTTGAACTTGGCGGCGAGCCGCATGGCCTCGACCCCGTCAACGCATAGCCGCTTGGGGTCTGTGCCCGCGCCAAGGCTGCCGTACACCAGGTTGATCTTGGTGAGGTCGGCGCCCGCGAGGTGAGCCAGCACGACTGTCTCCGGGGTGTTCAGGCCGCGATGAGCCCGCACCTGCCACAGCGCACCCGGGTACAGCGACTTCTTGAGCAAGTTCAGATTGTCCAGGGTGAGAACCGTTCCGTCGTGCTGGTGGCTCCATGCCCCGTCCAGAAGTCCCTCTGTCCTAGCGCCCCACGAGGGATCGAAGTGGATGACGCCCCTGGCGCCCCAGGCAAGAGACACCGTAATGTGATAGGAGTCCATGACCGGGCAACCGGTACCGTACTGGATCATGACGTTATGGCGGTCGAGAGGCTTCTGGGAGAGCGGAAGCACCGGTGTCTCCGCTGCGGCTTTCTCGAGCCGACTTACCTCATCCTTGGTGAGGGGCCGCGTGTGGGAAACCGCAATACCCTCATCGTAATAGCGCCGTACTTCTCCTCCACACAGGGAAGCGTACTTCTTGCGCAGCTCAGCGCCCTCAGCCGAGGACGGACCCGCATCATGCATCCGCATGCGCAGGGCCGCTCGCTCTATACCGTCGGAAGTAAGCCCGTCCACCTGCTCGAGCAGCCTGCGGGCAACCTCCATGCATCGATCGCCGATTTCCTTGTCTCTAAAGGTGTAGGAGAAACCTGAGGTAAGATCTGACTTCTGACGAAAACCTCTGGACTCCGAATGAGTCGCTTCTTTGCCCTCAACGTAGTCGGCCACCTCGGAAGGCACCGTATCGGGGCCAAAGCCGGCGTCAAATCCCAGTTCCTGGGCCATTTCCGGCCTGACGCTCATCCCGCCTAGCACAAGCGAGGCCGAACGGCGCAAGCCCGCCGAATCGCATAGGTCGACGAACTTGGCAAGCACTTCGGCTGTCCCATAGCTTATGGTGCGGCCGACCATTACGAAGTCGGGCCGGAGTTGACTTGCGCGGGAGACGATCTCTTCGGGAGTAAGGTCAGGCGGCAGCAGCGTAACGGAGTGGCCTCTCTCGGAAAGGGCGCGGGCGATGAGCTTCACGCCTACGTCGTGAACAGGATCCAGGGGAGCGATCATCACGGTCTTCATGTTCTCACTCACCCTTCTCACCCCCACTGTTCTGCCAGCTGTAGGAAGCGCCGGGACGGTTCATGTAACCCCTGAGCCTGACCCGGACTCCTGGGCCGCCCATCTCGCAGAAAACTATGTCGACATCCCGGAACCCGAGTTCGCCCATAAGAGCCAGGCCCAACTTCTTCCCTTCCTCAAGAGTGTCGCAGACTAGGAACGTCTCGAGGTCACACGCGTCAAGAATCTTCTCTCTCGCCGACATCGGGCTTCTCCTCCAAATCTCCCCAATCCCTGAGGTAGATGCCTACGTCTTCTATAACGCTGTTCATGTGCTTTACCATGGCGTTCCGGGCGCCAGTGGGCCGCTTTCTGGCGATCTCCTGGATGATGCGGCGGTGTTCCTCAACCATCTCCGACCCGACACGGGCTCTCACGTATTCGAGGACGCGCATCCAGTCGGGGTGTCCGTATATGAGGTCCAACGCCGCCTCGAGTACCCTGTTCCGGGCTATCCGGGCGATAGCGAGGTGGAACTCATTGTTCTGCTTGATGGCGGAGGAGCCGGCGTCGAGCCGACCCTGCTGCTCCTCAATGATGGAACGTAGGGACTCAACTTCTTCGGGTGTGGCGCGCTGTGCAGCCAATGCGGCTGCTTCTGATTCGATCGCCCGTCGCGCGACAAGGACGTCCAGCAGCTCTTCGGGGTTCTGGATGCGGAGACTCTGATCGAGAGCCATCTTGGTTCTATCGCGCACCTGTTTGGCGCACCATTCCTGGAGCACTTTCTGGCCACTCGGGGTGATGGCCCTTCCTTTGCGGCCGGAAGACGCGACGTGTCCTGCGTCCTCCATCATACGAAGAAGGCGCCCGCACGTGGCTTCTGAAGTCTGGACACCTTTCTCAGCGAGGGCTCTGCGCAAGTACCAAGCTCCTAGAGGGCCCCCTGACTCAGCAACCACGGACAGCGCCGCGAAGTACGCGTTCTGGTTCGATTCTAGGAAGATCTCCCCCACCCCCAAAAAAGAAGCTCGCTCTTGAAGGGATCTACTCATCAGTGGTGAATAGGTTTACTTGATCATAGCATTGATGCGAGGACGAGTACAACCCGCATCATCATCAAGAGAGCAGAAAGGAGGGGATCTCCACGGGGAGCGCGGACCCCTATCTAGGAAAGAAAGTCTCGGTAAACGCATTCGCCGAAAAGGTCGACATGCCGGCCAAAGTCGTGGCCGTGCTCCGGGGAATAGTGCCTGACAGAAACATGAACCTGATTCCCCAGCCGTCCCGCGCGGTGAGGGCGGGCGACATCCACGAGATCATCCTAACCGACGAGGACGCGGCCCCTGGGTCAAGCGTGGGTCGCGTTGCCTACTTGGCGTTCGTCGAGTTTCAATGCGGCGGGGTCCTTTTGTACGGCGACAGGATCTACCGCAAAGGCGAGCCGATAGGCGAGCTTCTTGGTTACGATCTAAGCCACTTCCCGAACCACATGAACGTGGTGGCAAGAGGCGAGCTCAAGTCAGGCGAAGAATGGGGCCTCCACCCGGGAGACACGCTTGTGTTCACGTCTAACCGGGCAGTGGCTCACAGCTAAGTACAGGAGGGCTGACAAGTGCCGGATTTCAAGTACAAGTTCCAGATGTACAAGTCTCTGCAAGCCAACACCCCGAAGATCTACGCGGAAGCCAAGGCTGCCGCGGAGGAACTGGGCATCACCGGTGACCTCAAGGGCAACCTCGGTCTCACCGGCGCCATTTCAGGCTGCCCGGCTCCCATGAGGAAGCGGGTCCTCGAGGCGTCTGAGAAGGGCGCCATGCAGGTAATACCGCTGGCCAGACTGGTGGACGAGATCCGCGAGCTGGTTAAGAGCGTCTACGGCGACGAGTACGATGCCTGCCCCGTCAACACGTGCGAGGGCGGCCTCTGGGTGACCTTCGACACGCTGTTCGCGCCCCCGATCACGGGCCGCGGCGACAACTACAGGGGACGGTACATTGCCCCCCTGGAGAAGCACATGCACCACCAGGCCGGGTACGGCAGGCCGTTCCCGCCCAAGTACAAGGAGTTCATCTCCGAGCGCGGCTCAACCGCCGGCGAGTTCGGTTTCTCCGGCAAGCGGCTTGAGAACCTGGACGTCCTGGTAGTGCCTCTGGTAGGCGCCAAGTACCCCAACCACGGTATCAAGTACTGGCCCGTCCCGATGCTCACCGAGGTAGATCCCGAAGCGTCGGTGAAGGCCATCACCGAGACCGCCATGGCGTTCCGCCCCGAAGTAGTCGGCTTCGCATCCATAGCCTACGACACCCCCGGATACGGCTACGGAGCCAAGGACAAGGACGGCACCCCGCTCCTGCAGAAGGGCATCGCCGCCCTCGCCAAGAAGCTGAACGTTCCCTACGTCGTCGACAACGCCTGGGGTCTGCCGTTCGTCGGGCACGACATCACCAAGACCGGCGCCGACGTAATCATCTACAGCATGGACAAGGCGACCGGCGCTGCCACCTCGGGCTTGGTCATTGGGCGCGAGGACGTGATGGTGAACATCCGCAGGGCGCTGGGCATGGCCGGCGACCGTTACGGAACCAGCTCTTCCTACGGCAAGGCCTCCCACGTGATGCTGGACCCGGGCAAGGAAGCGCTCCTCACTCAGGTAGCGGTCCTCAAAGAGCTCCGCGACAACGCCAAGTACTTTACCGGCCAGGTCGACGAGCTATATGAGATCGTCACATCTGAGTTCAAGAAGGCAAATCCCAAGCTCCAGAAGGGTCTCCTGTTCAGCAAGTCCTACAACAGCCTCACGGTGGAAGTGAACTACGAGAAGACCTGGGAGGACGGCATGGGCTTCCCCATCTTCTCTATCGAGGACATGTACGGCGGCTCCCACCTCCTGCAGCACGGACTCGCGCAGATGGGACTCATCGCCACAATCGCGTACGACGGCAACATCTTCATCTCTCCAGGCCAGGGTACCTGCGACGAGGACGGCAACCTCATGGCCGACAAGATGCGGCTGGCCATCAAGGGTCTGGTCGCCCTCATGGAAATCATCGGCAAGTACTCCGGGTTCCTGTCCTAGCGGTTTCCCGGAGCCGTCTGGGACACAAGACGGGATCCGGAGTCCTCAAAGGGCTCTCCAGGATGGAGAGCCCTTTCTGTATCTCCTAAGGTAGCGGCTGGCAAAAACCTCTATAATGGGTGATGGCCAAGCTGTCCTAGACGTCCACTGCGGAGGTGCTACCGTGCATTTCGCTGACAAGCTTCTGGAACGCATCGAGAAGACAGGCTCCAGCCTGGTTATCGGTATCGATCCTGACCCAAAGCGGCTATATGGCGAGACATCGGCGTTTCGCCAGGCCAACCCCACCCTCTCCCGCGAGTCGCTGCTTGACGCATTCTGCGAGGCTGTCATTGACGCCGCCGCCACTACTGCCTGTGCGGTAAAGCCGCAGGCAGCCTTCTTCGAAGCCGCCGGAACTTGGGGATACGCCTCGCTGTCCAGATGCATGAAACTGGCGCGGCAGAAGGGCATCCCGGTGATCCTGGACGCCAAGCGGGGGGACATCGGCAATACCGCCGCCGCGTACGCAGCGGCTTACCTGGACCCTGCTTCCGAATTCTTCGCCGACGCCCTTACTGTGAACCCGTACCTCGGACCCGACACACTGGAGCCATTCGCGGCCGCGGCAGATAAGGCCGGTTCAGGGTTCTTTGTGCTGGTCAAGACCTCGAACCCAGGTTCAGGGGCGTTCCAGGACACCCTCCTCGCCGATGGCCGCCCGCTCTACCTCAAGGTGGCGGAGACGGTGACCTCGATGGGCCGGTCCCGCTTGGGCAATCGTGGCTACTCCAACATCGGGGCAGTGGTGGGAGCAACCTATCCCGAGGAGCTTGCCGTCATACGTGAGGCCATGCCTGAAACCATCTTCCTGGTCCCGGGTTACGGCGCCCAAGGCGGCACCGCCGAGGATGTGAGGGGAGCCTTCAGGGCAGACGGCTTCGGCGCAATCGTCTCGTCTTCCCGCGGCATCATCTTCGCGTATGAGAAACTGGCTGCAAGCGGGGAAAAGCTGGACCTTCAGCGGATCGGCGAGACTATGCTCGAGGCCGCGCGGCGCTCAAGGGACGATATCCAGAAGGTCAGACCATCCATTTGACCTGTTCCTCTTTGGGTTTCTGAGGGCCCAGGTCGTCCTTCCACATAATGATGGCGTCTTCGTTGGAGTCGGTGTAGTATCCCTTGCGCAGTCCCCGGTCGACAAAGCCGAGCTTCTTGTAGAGGGTCTGCGCCCCGGTATTGGACACCCGGACCTCGAGGGTCATGCGAGTGGCTCCGAAGCCTTTGGCTTTCTCAAACATTGATTCCAGCATCCTCTGCCCTATCCCCTTGCGGCGGTAGGCTGGGTCGACAGCGATGTTGGTGATGTGCGCCTCGTCCAGGATGACCCACATGCCCACATAGCCGACGATCTTACCGTCCACTTTGGCTACGTAGTAGTGGGCGTAGCTGTTTTCCGTGAGTTCGGAGGAAAACGCGCGTCTTGACCAAGGTGTCTTGTAGGAGAGAGCCTCGATCTCGAGCACCCGGTCGAGATCACTCTGCGTCATCTGCTCAATGCGGATATCGATCGCCGTACCTATCAAGGCCTTCACCTCCGCCTGGGATCTCCGGTAGTACAGAGGGACAGCTTCTTGGGGCCGTACCGACTTGCCCTCCAAGTACATACGCGAGGCGATTAGGCCCACGACGGATGGAGAAGGGAAGCGGGCTTCCTGCGGAACCAGAACCAGCTCCAGGTGTGACTCGCCATTCTTGCCGCTGCCCGAGAAACTCTCGACAAACTGGGCGGCCGCATCCCCCGTGACGTGCACTCGGCCAGAAACCTTCTCACGCATCGCGGCAGCAAAGTCGTCCATGCCGCGGGCGGCTGCGGGCAAAAGCTCCCAGTAACCATAGGCTTCGGCAAATGACTCGCCCGCAGAGCCGGCGGGGTCGCCCCGCCTGATGTAGAGAGCCGTCACAGTCTGTGCTTTCGCTTTGCCTTGAACGATAGCCAGCTCCGGGACTCCTCCGCCCTGCCTAAGAAGGACCTCGAAGGTAGGCACCTGGACTATCCCAATGCCGCTCCCTAGGGCAAGTCCCTGGGCGGTGGCGAAGCCGATCCGGAGGCCGGTAAAGGACCCTGGCCCTGCCGAAACCCCTATGGCTGAGAGCCCTCGAGCCTCGAGACCGAGTTGGGATAGAGCCGATAGGCACATGGGCAGGAGCTTCTCTGAATGCCCCCGGGGGAGCGGCTCCGTCCTCTCCCAGACAACCTCGTCCCCGGAGACTACGGCTACGCCCATGTTGGCGGTACTGGTCTCAATGGCCAGTATGAGTGGCTTAACGGGTTCCGGATAGCTGTCTTTGCGCATCTTCAATCCTCTCACCCCACAATGGGGTTAACGCCTCCACTGCGATTCCGCGACGCAGGGGATCCACCGGATCCGGTTTCATCTCAATCCGGAGAGTAGCCCCCGGTACTTCACCGGCTCTCTCCGCCCACTCAACCACAGTAACATCTTGCTCGCCAGCGGTGTCCAGGAACCCGGATTCCTCGACGTCGGCGGCGCCTAACCGGTAGAAGTCCAGATGCCGCAGGAGCAGCCTGCCTTGATGAAGCCTCTCCAAGACGAAACTGGGACTCTGCACAGGAGTCGAGATACCCAAGCCCCGCGCAAGTCCCTGGACCAACGTGGTCTTTCCTGCTCCCAGGGGACCGGAGAGCAGGATAACTTCCCCACCATCGAGCCTGCGCCCGATAGCCTCCCCAAACGCCCTGGTCTCCTCAGGGCTCTTAGTGTGGACGACGATCAGTTTCATGCCGGAGGAGCTCCAGTCTCTGCCGCAAGCTCAAGAAGTCGTTCTGCAGCAGTCCTTTCTTGCCGTACTCGTCTCTTAGGACAGCGGCAGGATGGAATGTAACCAGGAACTTGCGTCCGTCCTTATCGAACCACTTGCCGCGATCTCTCGTGACCCTCAGCGCCGGATTGACCAATGTCTGGCTCGCCAGGGCTCCAAGCAGGACAATGATCTTCGGATCCACGATACGTATCTGGGCCTTCAGGTTGGGGAGGCATACCTCGACTTCAGGGGGTAGCGGAAGCCTGTTCCTGGGAGGCCTGCACTTAACGATGTTCGCTATGAAGACCTCTTTACGCTGAAGCCCGATGGACTCCAGCATGGCGTCCAGGAGCTTTCCTGCGCGGCCGACAAACGGACGGCCTGTCTCGTCTTCTGTCTGTCCGGGACCTTCTCCGACAAACATGATCTCGGCCTTGGGATTGCCCTCGCCGAAGACGACCCCGCGGGCGCCGCTCCGGAGCTCGCAAGCGGTGCAGGCAAGGACCCTGGGCTTCAACATCTCAAGGTCCTGGATTCCCTCCCACTCGTTCTCCCGAGCGGGGACTATGGCATGGACTACCGGTACTTCAGGCGCCGTGTGCGGAACTTCTTCCGGTGGGTCAAATAGCGATCTCTGACCCGGTAACTGGCTCACTGGCCGCATCGATTGGTCTCTACTCCTCACTCTTCCCGCCCTCTTGAGGCCGGCCCGCCAGTCTCTCCAACGCCTCGATCTTCTGCTGGATGATCTCCGGGTAGCGCCTCACAAGGTTGACGTTCTCCTCCAGATGCCGCTTGTATGACTCAGCGACCTCAGGCGATAGTTCAGCAAGTTTTTCGTACATCATCTTCCCTGTCTCGGATGCGCTCGCGCAATCGGGCTGGCATGGGAAGAAATCCTTGGTGAAGAATGCGTACGCATCATACTCGTCGGGACTCTCAAGGTGCTCGAGCTGGTTCGCCGCCCTCACTTCAGGGCTCAGCACCGTCGAGTCGCGGTCGAAAGCATAGCGGTCCACGCAGCACAATGGGAATCCCAGGATCGACCCCAGCTTCTTGAGATATGCAGAGTGCTGCTCTTCAGGGAACGCCCGGGAATAGACCGGAGCGCTTCCAGGGGGCGTCCGCAGCCTCTCGTATCGGATATCCTTGCGGAGGTCCTGAAGCTCCTCAAGTTCATCCGCGATGGCGGGATCCGTGAACAGGTAGACCTCCCGTATGGTGGGGCGGGACTCAAGCTCCTTGTGCCTAAGCCCCAGCCTGTCCATCCACTTCACGTAGGTCAAGTAGGAATGGGAGCCTTGCACGATGTCGGCGTACAAGTCTCGAAGGGTATCCATCCTGAACCTAATCTCCTGGGCCTGGTTTCGTCGCCAGTACTTGCCGACCTTACCCTTGAAGAACTCCTGTATCGACTCACCGGGCAGGCGATGACCGCTCATCTTCTGACGAAACCTCTCGTCTATGGTGGCGCCGAGGATGCTGGCATCAGGCAGCTCCGCGGGCATCACGATCTGAGAGGCGCGGCGCACCCCCAATGCAACCGGGAGATAGTCGTCAAACTTGGTGC
>CAZRRG010000026.1:25010-25445 GCA_964602455.1 uncultured Eubacteriales bacterium
CCATGGGAATAGCTTCTTCGGCCATGAACTCCTGAAGGAGAGTCTTATCCATAGGTGTCACAGAGACGGCGCCTGTGCCTCTCTGCTATCTCCTTTCACTGTTTCTGCCTTGTTTACCATTGTTCTTCTTATGGGTGTTTTATCCCTGCGAAGTGATGTAAGCAACCATGTGTCATCGGGACGCTGTCGTGTGTCGTCGCCAATTTTGGGTTGGCAACCCGGCGTATGAAGGCTTATAGGATTGGCTTATAGGATTGGCCTATAGGATTTGCATCAGTCGCGCCGTGATCCATACGGACCTCAACCCTGTCACGTGACGACCAGTCAGGTTTTCGGGGGTCACGGGATGAACATTACTAAGTTAGTCATATTCCCTCCAGTGACCATTACCGCGAAAAGTCGGGTCACCACGCGCCTAATCAGGGCTGATTAGTT
>CAZRRG010000027.1:0-25054 GCA_964602455.1 uncultured Eubacteriales bacterium
TCTCTTGTACTACTTCTGGATGATCAGGTAGGGCGGAGTACCGGGACGGATCGTCTGCGTCCCAAAGAGAACGTCGTGAGTCAAGAGAGCGCCTGCAATCGCGGGCGCTCTCTTTCTATCTAAGACAAGCGCATAGACCAATCGGTGGAGCCCAATCGTCTGGGTCACATTCCGTGCCTGAGCAACCCGAGTATAAGGAGATGCAAGGGGTAGAAGACGTAGAAGAACCACTTGGAGTGCTTGCTCCCTCCCAGGGTGCCGTTGTACTGGCGGAGGAAAGGAACGACGAGGAACATCCCGTATTGGAGCGGGACTGTGAAGCCACCGGACAGAACCAGAGAACCTGCGACAATAGCGCAGTAGGCGCGCGCTTGTCTCCTGAAATCCCCGCGGCATGCCTCGAACGCCAATACTTGGAGCACGACGAAGAACGCTCCGTCTCCGGGCGTTGCCGCAAGACAGAGGCAGACTATGAGGGCCGTCTTGGGTATGCTGCCAAGCCTGTCATTGTTGAAGACGATAACCGCCAAAAGAGCCAGGAACAGTGTGTAGATGACGGAGGTCGGCCGCAGCCGCAACCCTGCTGCTGATACCGGCCATTTTCCGACACTGAAGTAGTAGAAAGGAAAGTGCGAGATCACGGCAAAAATCCCGAGCCTGAGGGCGTACTTCTTGACATCCCTAGTGTGATGATAGCCCTCGGCGATGAAGTACATCATGATCGGGGCTGTCAGCCTACCGATCCCGCGCATTAGGTGGTAAAGGGCGCTCCCGGCAGGCACAAACGCGGCCGCCACATGGTCAATGACCATAGCGATAATCGCGATGGTCTTCAGAGCATAGGCCGACAGACCTCTGCCATACTGCTTGCCTATGAGGAAGTCCACCGCGAAACGCCTCCCGTTGCTCGCTACGACCCCATGCAATATTCGCTCGATTATGGAGATTCCCTCTCGAAGGATATGGGAGTTCTCGGCATCGTGGCCGGATATGACGAGAACACCTTCGGCCCAGACACTCTGGTTACGCGAGAGCAGATGGCCGTGATGGTCGTGCGAGCCTTGGGACTTGCTACCGATGGAGTTCCGGGCGCGTCATTCACCGATGCCGATGCCATCTCAACCTGGGCCCGGGCAGCCATAGACGCGGCCGTTCAGAACCAAGTACTCACCGGGTAACCCGGATCACTCGTTCAGGCCGGGGGCTGATGCCACCCGAGGCGAGGCAGTGACCATAGTTACCAACTCGCTTGCCGCAGGAACCAGGTGAGGTCGCCAGCAGCGCTGATTCACGTTTGTGGAGGCCGCCCTTGAGCTCGAGGAAGACGGAGTCAGCAACCGCAAGAAGAAGATCAACGCCCTGTTGGACAGCATGAACAGTTAAGCGGCCAGCCGCCACTACGAATCATGGGTGACCGGCGGCACACCCTGAAGGTCAGGGGTGCTGCCGCCCGATCGCCTTCGCGAACCTCTCCACAATCGTATGAGGCATGGTTATGGCCTTACCGACAACCACAGCCCAGGCGCCTGCTTCCAGCGCCCTGCGGGCGTCGTCGGGCGTCAGAATGCGTCCTTCAGCAATCACGGGAACCGAGAGGGCGGCAGAAAGGCGTTCTACTAGGGCAAGGTCTGGGCCCTCAAGCGCCGGCGAGTGGGGCGCGTATCCGGAGAGGGTGGTTGCGACGCAGTCGAACCCGGCGTCCTGCGCGGCGAGACCCTCTTCAAAGGTGGAGACGTCTGCCATGGCGGGAAGCCCCAGTTGGATATGGATGTAGTCCGCAAGCTCAGCTGCAGACCAGGTGTGGCCCGACGAATCGGGAGGACGGGTACCCTCAGTGCATTCCACAGCTATCATGCTGCTGCCGGCTATAGCCACCTCGGCAGCGTCTTCGGCGGTTGAAGTGATGAACACGGAGTATCCGGGGACGCGCCTCTTGTTGATGCCGATAATGGGGAGGGGGACGGCGGCCTTTATGGCGGAAATGTCCGCGGCGCCGTTCGCCCGGATCCCGCAAGCCCCACCCATCAGCGCAGCCTTGGCCATCTCGGCCATATACTGGGATCCGTACAGGGGTTCTCCGGGCCGCGCCTGGCATGAGACGATGAGCCCGCCGCGGATCGCCGCCAAGAGCGAAGCGCCTCTACTCATGCGACTTGGCCTCCTCCTGAGCATCAGCCGCCAGCAGTTTCCAGGTCATGATCCCGGCCCCGGTCAGAGGAGAATGGGCGGGAGGGACCACCCTGGCGTAGGGAATCTCGCTGGCAATCTGGTCTCGGAATGGCTTCAGGATCGCCTCACCCGACTTAAACACCCCGCCGGCATAGGATACGGCGCCGGTGGCGCCCCCTAAGGCCTTGAGAGCCGCGACAGCGAGACGTCCAAGGTCCCGACCTGCCTCTTCCAGGATCCGCGTGGCTTCCTGATCGCCACTGCCGGCTTCCGCGACGACGTAAGGGGTTAGGGCAGCGATCCTGTCCACGGCGATATGCTCCGCATAGACCTTGCCCGGGACCTGCCTTAGGTTTGATACCCCGAAGAAGTCCCGCACCACTCCTGTCAGCGAAGTGGCGGGTCCGGTCCCGTCCGCGTCGCGTAGCGCGGCTGAGATAGCAGAGACGGCAATACGGAAACCGCCGCCCTCATCACCTAGCAGGTAGCCAAAGCCGCCCTTGAGCGTCTCCGAAGAGCCGCTGCGCCCGTACGCAACCGAGCCCGTCCCACCGATGACGACCACTCCGTCCTTGCCTGCATGCGCCCCGGCCCAGGCGGTCACTGTGTCGCTTATCACGAACACCGGGACTCCGGGGAACAAACTCTCGAGGACGCCGAGAGCCGTCTGCTTCTTGCCGGGAATGCTTACTCCAGTCAGCCCAAGGCACACCGCTTCAAGGTTCAGGAGGGGGTCGCCGGCCAGGGCATCCAGTAGAGGAGATGCGGCGTCCGTCAGGGACTTGGTCAACCGCGCTTTGCCGTCGGCGGCGGAAAAGTGGTCTGCGGGGCCTCCCAGGCCTTGGCATACGACCTCCAAGCTCGTGTCTATCAATGCAGCGCGGGTACTCGACGCGCCTCCGTCAATGCCAACAACACACCTTCGAGCGCTGGGCAAACCGGAGCCCTCCCATAGGGTCAGAGTAGTACTGAGCGTCCAACCATGTACAATACGCGCGGTAATTGCAGTTACCTGCACGTCCAACTATTATGTACTCATAGACGGACGAGAGAGGCGAGACACAGTGTTCAAGAACATACTAGTTGCGCTGGACAACTCGGCGTTTGCCGACAAGGTCATGGCACAAGCCATCGACCTGGCCAAGACGCTCGACGCGAAACTGACCGGAATATCCGTCGTCGACTACTCAGTTATGACCTACGTTGACGCTAACGGGCCTGTGGTTATGCCTGAAGTCCTCGACGCGATCAGAGACTCCTATGAGATCGTGCTGAACAAGTGCGCGGCCGAAGCCAAGAAGGCCGGCGTGCACTTCAAACAGGAGACCCTTACCGGCAACCCGGCCGGAACGATTCTCGACTACGCCGATGAGAACGGCCACGACCTAATCGTTGTGGGACACATAGGAAGGTCGGCTGCATCCCAGTTCCTGCTTGGCAGCGTCTCCAACAAGGTCTCAAACTACGCCAAGTGCTCGGTGCTTATAGTCAAGTAGGTTTTCAACTCGGACGAGTCAACCCGGCTAAGCCGGCAGGTGAGCGTAAGGCCGCCAGGTGACTGGGCGGCCTTGACTCTTTAGCCCTCTTGCTCAAAGGACATAACCATCACGTACTCGTCGTCCCACATCTCGCCTGTATCCACGAACCCCATCTTGTGGTAGAAGCCCTGAGGCCCACCCTCCGCCCGCTCATAGCCCAGGCGGACTTCCTTGGCATTGGGCCTGCTCTTGACGTACTCAAGCACAAGTTCCATGGCCCTGCGGCCAAAGCCCAGCTTCTGATAGCGTTCGTCTATCATGAACCTCCAGATGAAGTACTCGCCCTTCTCGGGATTGTCGTAGACCATGACAAAGCCTACCGGGGTGTCATCCGCGTAGATAGCCCGGAACCATGCCACATCGCGGTCAAAGTAGGCTTGAGCTATGGAGACGGCGTTGGGCGCCACAAACTTCGTCTGGGACTCCGACACCTTGAGCCTACAGATCTCCCTCACGGTCTCACGAGTGACTTCTCTCAACGTAATTGTCGATTCCTTAGTTACCACTTAGCCGCCTCCCAAGGTTCGCTCGTATGCTTGACTACATATGGAGTTCGGTATGGTAGCACCCATCTTCCTGTCTACATAACATCTACCAGACGAGATTAGGAAGGATGTGTGCCTATGGCCGGCATGTCCTTTGATCCGAGCTACCTGTTCGCCTTGGGGAAAGCGATGCAGATCATCGGAGCCGTGGCCGTCGAAGTGGCCAATGTGACCAGCGCAAAGAGAACCGGTGCGGCGGTTGACGAGGCCGAACAGCGTCTCGCCAGCCTCAAGCGGGAGATTGCCGAGGTCGAGCTGCAGCTCCAGCGCGCGAGAAGGGGGCACTCTAATCGCTGATAGCCAAACAGGGGATGGCTGTAGACTGCCGACCCACAACGGACTGGATGGCGCAGCATCGGACTGGTTGACACACCTCCTCCGGTTATGCTCATTATGGTGCAGTGGGCTCCATTAGGGCCCCGATCAACCGGAGGAATCTACGATATGACCGGCAGGTTCACGACCACGGGAGTATGCTCCAAAGAGATCACCTACAGGATCGAGAACAACGTCGTCCGCGATGTGGTCTTCACTTCGGGATGCCCGGGAAATCTCCAGGGTATCTCGCGCCTGGTAGAAGGCATGGAAGTTCGCGAAGTCATACGCAGGCTCAAGGGGATCACGTGCGGGCAAAAGGATACCTCGTGCCCGGACCAACTGGCCCACGCGCTGGAGGAAGCGCTGGGATCGCGGGCGTCGGCGGCAGGAGAGTAGGCAAGGCTAGTCCTGAGAGGGACTAGTCTTCTTGGGGGAGGCATCTGGTATGACCGAAGGGGATCTCCGCTATTCGAGGCACGTGCTACTCTCAGGGATCGGGGAAGAGGGCCAAAGGGCCATCCGCAAGGGCACAGCCGTGGTAGTGGGCTTGGGCGGCCTAGGCAGCACCTCTTCGATCTTGCTTGCCCGGTCGGGCGTGGGGACTCTACGACTCGTAGACCCGGACCTCGTTGACATGACCAACATGCAGAGGCAAGGCCTGTACGACGAAACAGACGCTCGAAACCGCGCCCCGAAGGCCGCGGCGGCTCGCCAGCACCTCGCGCGCGTGAACTCTGAAGTCAACTACGAAGTGTTTGTGGAAGCCATCGACGCGTCGAACGCGGAAAGGATCATCCGTGGGGCTACTGTGGTCGTCGATGGGCTGGACAACTTCAAAGGTCGCGACGTGCTGAACCGGGCCTGCGCCAGATTGGGGATCCCGTGGGTCCACGGCGCGGCCGTTTCCACCCACGGTACGGTTACCACCATAGTCCCTGGGGAAACGCCCTGCTACAATTGCATAGTGCCGGACGCCGGCAGCCGGATCGCGCCCTACACCAGCGCCAACGTCGGAGTGTTCGCTCCTACCGTGTTTACGGTGGCTTCATTGCAGGCCGCAGAGGCGATAAAGGTCCTTGCGGGACGCATGGACGAGCTGCTGAAGAACCGCATGCTTTGGCTGGATCTTTGGAACTCCACCTTCCGCACCATCTCGGTGAGCAAGAACCCCACCTGCCCGGTCTGCGCCCACCTTAGCTGAATATCTTGAGGTTGAGGAAGCCGGAGCGGAACGCGCCGGCGCTTGACCGGGGGTGGAAGCATGGACGAGGACCGCGACTTCCATACGTTCCGGGGCTATTCACTGAAGGACGCCAAGCGCAAGAACAGTCTCTCGGCGAGCATGGAAGACTACGTCGAGATGATCTACCGCCTATCCCTTGAGGACTCGTACACAAGGGTGCTTGAGCTCGCCAACGCCCTGAACGTCCAGCCCCCTTCCGCATCGAGGATGCTCCGCAGGCTGGCAGACGAAGGGCTGGTCAAGTACGAGAAGTACAGCATCGTAAGGCTTACCCCTCAAGGGGCCGAGATTGGCGCCTACCTCTTGAACCGCCACGAAATCCTCGAGCAGTTCCTGACTCTCCTGGGCGTGCCGGACGTGCTTGAGGACGCCGAGCGGATCGAGCACAACATCAGCGCGGCTGCCATGGTCGGCATATCCGAGCTCCTCGCCTTCTTCGGCAGCAACAGCGAGGCGCTGGCAGCCTGGAAGGAACATCTCTCCCGTACCCGCTAGCACCCCATCGCGCAACCGGCATATTATGTCCCGTCGAGTTAACCGCGGCTAACAATGTTTGACCCGGCTATCTACCGGCGGGAGGAATCAGCGTGGACTACGATGACGGAACCAGCGTCTCGGTTGTCGGAACACTCGGCCCGCAGCGGGCTATGCGGCAGCGCATAGGGCTCCGGGCTGTATTGAAGTTCATGGGACCGGCCTTTGTTGTGAGCGTCGCCTACATGGATCCAGGCAACTTCGGCACCAACATCACCGCAGGGTCCGCGTTCAACTACAGCCTCCTGTGGGTTCTGCTCTGGAGTAACCTCTTCGCCGTGTTCCTGCAAACGTTGTCGGCCAAACTGGGGATCGCCGCCGGCGCGGACCTGCCCGCCATATGCAGGAGTGAGTTCTCCCGGCCTGTTAACTGGATTCTATGGGCCTGCGGCACTCTGGCCGCGGTAGCGACAAACCTGGCTGAGTTCTTGGGCGGCGCTTTGGGCTTCTACCTGCTGTTCGGCATTCCTCCGCTTTGGGGCGCCGTGCTTACCGGGATAATCAGTTACGGCATCCTTGAGTTGTCGAAGTACGGACAGGAACGGGTGGAGCTGGCCATATCGGGTCTGGTCAGCATCATCAGCCTCTGCTTCGTCATCGAGATCTTCCTGGTGGATCCCTCGTGGCCATCAATAGCGATCCATACGCTGGTGCCCGGCTTGACCCGGGATAGCCTCTTTGTTGCCGTAGGCATGCTCGGCGCCACTGTGATGCCTCATGTCATCTACCTGCATTCTCGCCTTGTGCAGAGCAGGCGGAACGACGGGGAGTACACGGACCGGGAGCACTTGGCCCTGGAGAAGATAGACGTCTTTGTCGCTATGAACGTGGCCTTCGTTATCAACGCAGCCATGGTAGTAGTGTCTGCCGCAACTTTCCACCCACGCGGCCTCCTGGTCGAGTCCATCGAGGTGGCTCACCAAACCTTAACCCCGCTGCTCGGCCAGCTCTCCGGCATCGCCTTCGGCACAGCGCTCCTGGCGTCAGGCCTATCATCCTCGGCCGTGGGAACCTATGCGGGCCAGGTCATCGTAGAAGGGTTCGTGAACTTGCGCATGCCGTTGTGGCTGAGGCGCCTATTCACGATGGTCCCGGCCGTCGCCATCATAGCCCTCGGTCTCAATCCGGTCGACGTCCTGGTCACCAGCCAGGTCATACTCTCCTTCGCGCTGCCCGCAGCCATAATACCGCTGCTGATCCTCACGAGCAGGAAGAGTGTAATGGGAGAGTTCGTGAACGACCGGAGGACATCTGTAGCGGGGTGGGCAGTCTGCAGCCTGATCATAGTGTTGAACGCCGCGCTCCTGTGGTCCACGCTGCTTGGGTGAACACGCGGTCATTGACGCGGTATGGCGCAGAGAATACAGTGCGGCATGTGCAACCTCGCGTTCCGAGATCCGTATCGATTGCGTGGAAAGGTACCTAGGTGAACGGACACCGGAGCGATGCGTCCGGCGTCGAGACCGGAGGCGCGCTCAATGGAAAAGCCCGAGAGCTACCGAGATATCCTGAACCTGTCCATCGAATCCCTCTTCAAGGACGCGGCAAGTCTGGCCATGAAGGACCCTTCACTCGTCCTGTACATCATGAAGGTTCTGGGGCACCACAAGAAGGCCGCGGCTATGAGGGAGCGGCATGCGGGGGATGGGCTGAAGGTGCCGCCCATCATGATCTGCAGTATCACCAACCGGTGCAACCTGAGCTGCAAAGGCTGCTACAACCGCGCGCAGCATAGGCCCGTGGCCAATGAACTGTCCGCCGAAGAGTGGCGTCGCATCTTCAACGAGGCCAGGGACTTGGGAGTCTGCATAATCCTGCTTGCCGGCGGCGAGCCCCTGGTGCGTCCCGAAATCCTCGAGGTAGCCGCGTCGATCCCCGAGATCGTCTTCCCGGTGTTCACAAACGGACTCCTGGTAGACGACGCCTTCGTGTCGCGTCTATCCAAGAACCTGGTGCCGGTTGTCAGCATCGAAGGCCATGAGGATGAGACGGATGAAAGACGTGGGGAAGGAGTCTATGATTCGCTGAGGCGCACAGTGGCCACCCTCAAGAACGCCGGCACGTTCTTCGGACTATCGATCACCGTAACCAGGACCAACTTCGACACAGTGACGTCAGAGGCATTCATCCGCGAATCCATTGACGCCGGGTGTAGGCTGTTCTTCTACGTCGAGTACGTGCCGGCTACTGAAGGTACTGAGTCGCTGGTTCTCACCGAAGAGCAGAAAGCGGGCCTCTTGGATGCCATGGCAAAGCGCCGGGAGACGCTTCCCGGATTGTTCGTCGCCTTTCCGGGCGATGAAGAGAAGCTGGGTGGATGCATCGCGGCCGGCCGCGGCTTCGTCCACGTCAGCGCTACCGGGGACCTGGAACCCTGCCCGTTCTCGCCGTACTCCGATACGAACCTCAGGAACACCTCCCTCAAGGATGCCCTCAAATCCAAGCTTCTCCAGGACATCCGGGCCGGCGAAGAGAAGCTGGCCAGAGCCAAGGGAGGCTGCGCCCTGTTCGAAAACAGGGAGTGGGTTCAATCCCTGCTAGCGGGCAAATAGGCGGACGCGGATCGCCTCACCGGTCACGCAGTCACTGCTGGCATTCTTTAGGAGAGTCTGCGTGCCAGGCGTTCATTTGTGAAGGTACTCACCCACTCTTAGTCGAAATCCCAGACGTAGCAAATCTCGCGGGATAGGGAGGGGACGCTGTACATGCCCGTCAACGCCACAACCGCAGCAAAGTACATCGATGAGAAGCGCTCGCTTCTCACAAAACTGTCGGACGATATCTGGGAGTACGCAGAGGTTGGCCTGCACGAGCACCGTTCAGCCAAAGCTCTGGCGGATACTCTGGAGTCGGAAGGATTCACGGTAGAGCGAGGAGTAGCGGGGATGCCCACGGCCTTTGTGGGTACCTGGGGCTCGGGATCACCCGTGATCGGTTTCCTTGGCGAGTACGACGCCCTGCCGGGAGTCTCTCAGGCTGCCACGCCTGTCAAGCAGGAGCTCAAACCCGGCGCGGCTGGACACGGCTGCGGACATAACCTACTTGGGGTCGGAGCTCTGGCAGGGGCCATCGGACTGGCTAAAGAGCTCCAGGGCAGGGGCCTGCCCGGCACCGTCAAGTACTTCGGATGCCCTGCAGAGGAGAACTTCAGCGGCAAGGCCTTCATGGCAAGGGACGGCCTTTTCGACGGCCTCGACATCTGCATGACTTGGCACGCCGGGTCGCTAAACCGTGTCCGGAACGGCTCATCGCTGGCCAATAACGCTATTAACGTCACCTTCTACGGGCGCACAGCCCACGCAGCCGGCGATCCCTACAACGGGCGCAGCGCCCTGGACGCGCTTCAGCTGATGAACCTGGGCGTTGAGTTCCTCCGGGAGCACATGCCGAGCAAGGCGAGGATTCACTATGTAATCACCAACGGCGGAGGACAGCCCAATGTCGTCCCCGCAAAGGCCAGCGCCTGGTATCTTATCCGCGCTCCGCAGAGATCCGAGGTGGATGAACTGTACAAGCGCGTCCTGAACTGCGCATACGGCGCGGCCCAGATGACCGAGACCAAGGTGGAGATTGAACTCATAAAGGCCATCTGGAACATGCTCTCCAACCCTGTCGTGGAGGACGTCCTGGAGGCTGCCGCTCATAGGGTCGGGCCCCCGAAGTTCAGCGAGAAAGACGTCGAGTTCGCTCGCGAGATAGCCAAGTCTTTCAACGCTGGTCAGGTAGAAGCCCAGCTGCGCAAAGAGGGCGTGCCGGAAGAGGTCTTTGGCCAGGTCCTCAACACGACGTGGCTGCCCCGGCCGGCGGTCCCCAAGGACGCGGAGGGGTCCACCGACGTAAGCGACGCATCGTGGTGCTGCCCGCTGGCGGAGTTCCGGGTTGCCTGCCAAGCCATTGGGACGCCCGGGCACTCCTGGCAGTTCGCCGCCCAGTCGGGCATGAGCATCGGCCACGAGGGCATGCTCGTCGCCGGCAAGATCCTGGCTGAAGCCGGGCTCGAGTTTGTGATGAATCCTTCCCTGGTAGAGAAGGCAAAGGCCGAGTTCGAGAAGGCGACGGGCGGCCAGAAGTACGTCAGCGCCATTCCGAAGGACCACAAGCCGAAGTTCGATCGGTTCGATAAGAACGACTAGGCGAGGTCACGAGAAGGCAGAGAGGATAGGTCGGCACCCCTCGGAGAAGATTATGGCAAGACCTCTCCGGGGGGTGCCTTCATGTCCGGATTGGACGATGTCGCGCCTTTGGCTCGATTATGGAAGGGGACTGAATGCCACAAAGCCAAGGAAGATTCTGTAGGGCCAGTATATGAAGAGGGCCGGGGTGACCCGGCCCGTTCATCATTCTGTAGTCTACGCTGCCTACCTTGGCAGTCGCTGCACCCTGATCGAGGCCGGATGGCCGTTCAGGTCAAGTTCCTGAACAGGGGATACGGCCTCGCCCTCGGCAGTGACTGACGCCAGGGCATCGGCGGTCACGATCTCCAGCGAGTCTGTCAGTGTGTCGCCCTTCACGTAGTCACCGTGCCGCTCCAGAGCCTCGGCCACCTCGGCGTCGCTTGCAATCCACATGTTGATGTGGTCGGTGACGTTGAAGCCAAGGCTTTTCCTGGTGGTCTGCACCTTGCTGATCAACTCGCGAGCGATACCCTCAAGCACCAGCTCGCGGTCGATCTCGGTGTCCAGGATGACGAACTGGTCGCCCTCAACCTCCACGGCAAAGCCCTCGAGAGCCTGGATTCTGACGTCCAGGTCCTCCTTGGAGAGAGTGAGGACCAACTTGCCGTCTACCAGCCGCGCAGCTGCCGGGAAGTCTTTGACAGCCTGCTCGGCTACGTCAGCGGGCACCTCCAACACCAGGTCCACCTGGCCTTTGGCTTCGGCTTCTCGGGCAAGCGTACCGGCGTCGGCCTTGGGCAGCGCCGCCATTATTGAGCGCAACAGCTTGCCGTACTTAGGACCGGCGACCGGAAGGTTTGGTCGTACCTCAAAGGAGACGTAATCGTTCAGGCTGTCCACGTACACGACTTCCTTCACATTAAGCTCCTCTTTGAGCAGGTCTTCCATCCGGGCAAGCACGCCGCGGGACTTGCCGTTCACCAGCATCTCGCGCAGGGGCTGCCTGACCTTGATCTGGACCTTGTTGCGAACGGCACGGCCCAAGGACACCAGGGTGATTACCAGGCCCATGCGCTCCTCGAGTTCGGGGTCGATCAGGGAGTCATCCGCCTCAGGGTACATATCCAGGTGGACAGACTGGCAATAGCCTGTGGCCTTACCGGCGCCGGCACCGGTTATGGCTCCGTCCGTCGCGGAGTTAACCAACTGACCGGCTCCTGTCAGGTTCAGGTAGATGTCATCGGCGATGAAGGGCGCGAAGGGCGCGATAAGCTTGGCTACGCCTAGCAGCACTTCGTACAGCGTCCGGTACGCCGACTTCTTGGAGAGGTCGAACTCGTTGGACCAGAACCTCTCCCTGGTCCGGCGGACGTACCAGTTGGACACCTCATCGACCACGAAGGCGGAGATCGACCGGACCACCCTGGTCAGCTCGTAGGACTCCATCTCCGTCCTGACCTGCTTCACCAGGGAGTTCAGGCGGGAGATTATCCACCTGTCGATCTCGGGCCTGTCGGCGACCGGGATGTCGAACTCCTTGGGGTCCAGGTTGTCGATGTTGGCGTAGAGCGTGAAGAAGGAGTACACGTTCTGAAGCGTCCCAAAGAACCTGGACGCGACCTCCTTGACTCCCTCGGCGTCAAACCTGGTCGGAACCCAGGGCGGCGATACCGCAAGCAGGTACCAGCGCAGCGCATCCACGCCGAAGCGGTTGATCATATCCCACGGGTCGACGGTGTTGCCTCTGGACTTGGACATCTTCTGGCCGTCTTTATCCAGCACAAGGTCGTTAACCAGCACGCTCTTGAACGATGACTGGTCGAACAGGAACGTGGAGATGGCCAGGAGCGTGTAGAACCAGCCCCTGGTCTGGTCCAGCCCCTCGCAGATGAAGTCGGCGGGGAAGAGCTTGTGGAAGTCGTCCTTATGCTCGAAGGGGTAGTGCCACTGAGCGTAGGGCATGGACCCCGCGTCGAACCAGCAGTCGATGACTTCGGGAGTCCTGGTCATGACTCCGCCGCACTCGCACTTGAGATGGATGTTGTCTACGTAGGGCCTGTGTGGATCAAAGGTCTCGGCATCGATCTTCTCGACCGCCCTCTCGGCCAGTTCCTTGCGGGAACCAACGCACTCGAGTTTCCCGCATTTTTCGCATCTCCAGATATTGAGCGGGGTACCCCAGTAGCGGTTCCTGGAGAGCGCCCAGTCCACAAGGTTCTCCAGCCAGTTGCCCATACGGCCGGTGCCGATGTGCTCGGGATACCACTTCACCTTCTTGTTGGCCTCGATCAGCCTGTCCTGGTACTTGGTCGTCGCGATGTACCATGACTTCCTCGCGTAGTACACGAGAGGAGTGCTGCACCGCCAGCAATGGGGATATGAGTGGGTGAGACGCTCCGTCTTGAAAAGCTGCCCCGTGCTGCGCAACTTCTTCACGATGGATGGATTGGCCTCGAAGACGAAGGTGCCGGCCCAGTCGCATACGGCCGAGATGAACTTGCCCTGCTCATCGACCATATGGATGAGGGGGATCCCGTACTGCTGGCACACCTTATAGTCGTCCTCACCGTAGGCTCCCGCTATGTGCACAAGGCCGGTGCCGTCCTCGGTGGAGACGTAGTCAGCCAGGGTCACAAAGAAGGCCTTTGACCCGGGCGGCATGACCGACTCCGTGAAGGGGAAGACGGGCTCGTACTCCAGGTACTCCAGGGCCTTGCCCGGGAACTCCTCAAGGATCTCGGCGTCCTCGCCCAGGAGGGGGACTACCCGTTCCTTGACCACGATGAACACTTCATCGCCTCTTCTGGCCCGCACGTAGGTACTCTCTGGGTTCACGGCCACTCCCACGTTGGATGGCAGCGTCCAGGGCGTGGTGGTCCAGATGAGCATGTACTCGTCCTTGCCCTTAACCTTTATTTTCACATAGATGGAATCGATGGTCTCTTCCTCGTAGCCCTGCGCCACCTCGTGAGACGCCAGCGGGGTCCCGCAGCGGGGGCAGTAGGGCATGACCTTGTGGCCCTCATAGATGAGACCCGCGTCGAAGTACTGCTTCAGGATCCACCACACGCTCTCCACGTACTCGTTGAACAGAGTCATGTATGGACGGTCCATGTCGATCCAGTAGCCGATACGCTCGGTGAGTTCCCGCCAGTCCTTGAGGTAGTTGAAGACCGACTCGCGGCACTGCTTGTTGAACTCTTCGATGCCGTACTCCTCGATCTCGGGTTTGGACGAAAGCCCGAGTTTCTTTTCCACCTCAAGCTCGACCGGAAGCCCGTGAGTATCCCAGCCCGCCTTCCTGCGGACCTGATAGCCCTGCATGGTCTTGTAGCGGCAGGCGACGTCCTTGAGCATCCTGGAGAGGACATGGTGGATGCCGGGGCGGCCGTTTGCCGTAGGCGGACCCTCGTAGAAGATCCACTCGGGGCGGCCCTCGCGCTCGGTGATGCTCTTGGTCGGGATATCGTTGTCGCGCCAGTACTGCAGGACAGCGTTCTCGGCGTCGTTCACCGGGCGCTTGGGGTCAACTTCTCTAAATCTGCCCATTTAGACTCCTCCATTCCAAACAAAAAAGCCGCCCTCATGGGACGACCTTGGTCGCGGTACCACCCAGCTTAGCCTGCCTGCGTTCACCTGTTGCCAGGGCCCTGCGGTCGCGGGGGCCGGCAACGGTAGCGTGCAGACTCACTTTCGTGCCCTCTAACGGGGGCAAAGCGGTCGGCCTACTGGCGGTTCGGCCTTCAGCTCAGGGGTGATTTTCGCGAGTGCCCTGGTACCGGCATCCCACCGTCGCCGGCTCTCTTGGACCCTGGTGGACTCCTACTCGTCCCCGTCATCGCTGTATATTGCCTGGATTGTAACACGATGCGAGAGCGAAGTCGAGATGGGGGGAGGCGTCGCCACCATAGGGCCGCTGCCAGCACATTGAGACGCTTAGGTAGCAGGTAGATGGACGCCTAGATCGGCGGCTGGCCCAGCCCTCTCGGCTTCTCGGTGAACCCCGCGAGCGTGTCTCGCAGCAGCTCGAAGTCTACGTTGCCGCCAGACACGACCACGGCGACGTTCATGCCGGTGAACTCGTCGGGGTGCTCCAAGAGGTAGGCGACCCCCAGGGCGCCTGATGGCTCCGCCACTACTTTGTCTTTGCGGAGGAGCTCCACCATGGCCTCTCTCACCGCGTCCTCGCTTGCGGTGACAACCCGGTCGATACACTTTTCTGCGTAGGTGTATCCTATCTCGCCGACGCCGCCCACGACAGCGTCACATATGGACGGCTTGGACGGGTAGTCCTCGTAGAATGTCTTGTCCTCCAGCGCCTTCAACATCGCCGGGCAGGCCTCGGTCTGAACGCCGATTACCTTGACCGGGTGCATCGCCTTGGCGGCAAGACTTACGCCTGTGATAAGGCCGCCACCGCCCACCGGCACCAGGATAGAGTCCACTCTGGGCACATCTTCGAGAATCTCGAGTCCGATGGTCCCGTGTCCGGCTACCGCGACCTCATCTGAGGCGGGGCCCACGTAGATCTTGTCCGTCCGCGACAGGTACGCTTTGGCGAGAGCGTGGGACTCATCGTATGTTTCGCCCTCAATATGCAGATCGGCGCCGTACCGGCGTATCTTCTCCAGCTTGGCGACAGGAGTGCCGGCAGGGATGAAGACGTCGGCCTTAACCCCCAGCATCTTGGCGCAGTAGCTCACCGCCGCCCCGTGGTTGCCGGATGAGACCGCCAACACACCTTTCTCCCGCTCATCGCGAGTTAGGGTAAGAAACTTGTTCATGGCCCCGCGGACTTTGAAGGAGTTCAGCCGCTGGAGGCACTCAAGTTTGAGATGGACGGTGGCGCCTGTCACATCCGACAGGTAGTCGGAGAGATCACGGGCGTCCACAGCACGTAGCGTGAGATGCGGTCCCTGGCGCGCATGATGTCGCGGATGGTGATCAATGCCGTCTCCTCCTAGCGCCGTTCATCTCCCTAGATGAGGGACCTGTGGGCACAGGGCCCGCGGATCCTCCCCTAGAGAAGAGTTCGATAACTTGCTGCCCGGTTATATAGATGATCTAGATTTTGAACACCCGCCGGGCGTTAGCTCCGAAGATCTGGTCCTTCACATCATCGGCCAGCGGAAGGTCCTCTACAACCTTCACCGCCTTGGCAAGGCTGCCGATCTGGTGCGGGTAGTCGCTTCCCACCATGAACTGGCTGGCTCCGAAGACATCGACCGCGTAAGCGACGGTGCGGGGGTCGAAAAGGACGCAGTCGTAGAAGACCTTCTTCAGATAGTCGGACGGCAGGCCCTGAACCTTCTTGCACTCGGGGTAGGCCATGTAGCTCCTGTCCAACCGCTCGAACAGGTAGGGGAGAGTGCCACCCAGATGGGAGGCCACCAGCTTTAGCCGCGGGAACCGGTCCAGCGTTCCCGAGAAGATCAGGCGTGATACCAGGATAGTCGTATCGAAGCAGAACCCCACTGCCGCGGAGAGCCTGTAGTCCAGATAGGAGTCGGCCGGAACCGGGGTCGTCGGGTGTATGAACAGGGGCACGTCCAGGTCTTGTGCAGCGGCAAGGAGCGGCTCAAACTCAGGGAGATCCAGTGTCTTGCCGTTTACGTTGGTGAACACGGTTCCGCCGGAAAGCCCCAGGTTCTTTACTGCGTGGATGAGCTCGGCGGCTGCGTCCTCCGGCGACTGCAAAGGTAGCGCTGCCAGCGCTTTGTAGTGCCCTTGGCTTGCCTTCACGATCTCGGCGAACCCTTCGTTGGATGCCCTAGCCATCTCGATCCCGCGGGACTTCTCCTCGATGTGGACGCCGGGAGTAGTCATCGTGAGAACCTGCATGTCTATGCCGTGGCGCTCGATCTCCTCAAGGCGGAGGTTCTCGTCGGCATGCCCGCGGTCCACCACGTTGAAGTCGCCCTCATAGATGACCAATAGGTTCCCTGACTCGTCGCGACCCGCCTTCGCCACGCAATCGCCCTTCTGGAGAGCATCCAGGTAGGCTTTGGGGTAGAAGTGGTTATGCACGTCGATGATCAATTGACATCCTCCTTGCTTGTCTCATTGTTCTCTTTCCACAGAAACACTCCTGTGAACGCGTACCCGATCGCCACGATGGGAACCAGCCAGTTCACAAAGGCGTATCGGGCATATGCGGTAGCAGGCACTTTGAGCACACCGTAGATGAACAGCGACGCTGTGCTCCACGGGACCAGCGCGGCGCCCAGGGTCCCCGCGTCCTCCAAAGTTCGCGACAGCACCTTTGGATGGATGCCCCTCTTCGGGAAAGCCTCCTTGAAGGCCTGGCCGGGCAGTATGATGGCCAGCATCTGATTGCCCGATGCCAGTAGGGTTAGGTAGCAGGCCGAAATGACGGAGACGACCAGGCCCCCTGCGCTCTTCACGCGCGCTAGGACTTCCTTGACCAGGCGCTCTGGCGCACCTGACTCCTTCAGCACTCCGCCCATGGCCGTCGCCCCAATAATGAGCAGGACCGTCGGCATCATGGACATGACCCCGCCCCTGGTCAGGAGGCTGTCGAACAGCTGGCTACCTGTCTTGGAGACAAACCCCTCGGACGCGATCTTGGCGATTGTGAGGGCATCCAGACTCTGCACGGACGCAGCAGTCGCGGCTGACACTGCCAGGGACGTCGCCAGAGCCGGTACCGCCGGGACCTTCTTTATTGACAATACAGCCAACGTCAGCACCGGGATAAGCGTGAGCGGGCCCAGCCTGAAGGAGTTCTCCAGCGTCACCCGGTGGGCGAGCATTGCCTCAACTCCGGCGGGCGGGGCGGTTGTTTTCCCGAGCACCCAGAAGCCGGCAAGTGCCAGGATCAGGGATGGCAGAGTGGTATAGACCATCGAGGATATGTGCTCGTAGAGCGTGGCTCCGGATACGGCAGGCGCCACGTTCGTGGTATCGGACATTGGAGACATCTTGTCGCCAAAGTAAGCTCCAGACACGATTGCGCCGGCCAACAGCGGTGCGGGGACCCCCGACGCCTCACCGATCCCCATGAGTGCCAACCCCACGGTCGCTATTGTGCCGAATGACGTCCCGGTTGCCGTCGCAACCAGCGCGGTCAGAATGCAGGCCGCCGACACTAAGGTCGACGGAGTAAGCCACCGGAGTCCGTACCAGATCATCGTGGGGATCGCGCCGCCCGCGATCCACAGCCCGATCGTGGCCCCAACCAGGAGCAGGATGGACACAGCGGGCATCCCGTCCGTGACCCCGGAGAACATCGAAGCCTGGATCTGGGGCCACCGGATGCCCAGTATCCGCGCGCCTATCGCTGCAACCGCGACCCCCAGCAGCACAGGCAGCTGCATTCCGGCCTTGAGGCGCAGTCCCAGCACCACCGTTGCCACCGACGCTCCGAAGAGCAAAGCGGCCTGCGCCAACGTCGGCTCTCTTCTCATGACTATCTCACCCCTTCTCGCACAATCTCTCTTGCCGGTCGAAAGCAGGTGAGGTGAGCGCCCCCTACAAAACAAAAAGCCCCTGTCCGTTAGGGACGGGGTTGTGGCCCGCGGTACCACCCTTTTTGGTCGGAAGACCCGCTCACAAGGCACGGCCTCGTTCTGCTGCAGGCAGGGAAGCGATGCCTTCTTCCTTGTAACGGTGGAAGGTCCGCCTGAGTCTACTTCCGCCGACCGCTTGCGTCTCGGACGCGCCTCATGTCCTTGACGCGCCCTGCTGCCGAAACGGGTTCAACCGGAGGCTCGGAGGTGTATTTCACCAGGTCTGCCGTCCCAGTCGCACCGACCCCGGGCTCTCTTTGCGGCCTCGCCTGACTACTTCTCCTCGTCAACGCCCAAACGAGATTGTTGAACAGGGTCTACCACGGAGCATGGGCAAGTGTCAACAAAAACTTGGTGAAAGGGTATTGACCGGGTTAGTATCATCGTGTATATAATTAGTTATATAAGTGATGATATAAATGAAGCCAAGATGAACCTGGGTGAAAGCTGAAAGAAACTTGGAAGCATCAAAAGGAAGGTAGGCCGTGTCACTAAAGCATGTTTTGCTCGGATGCCTCTACGAAAAGCCAATGACCGGGTTTGACCTCAAGAAGACACTGGACGGGGCTATCAGTCACTTTTGGCGGGCCGAGCTCAGCCAGATCTACCCGACCCTTAAGCGCATGCAGGAGGAGTCCCTCGTCACCTGTGAGGCGGGAAACCGCGACAAAGTCTACCACATCACGAAGGCAGGCAGAGACGAGCTCCTTGGCTGGCTCAGGGCACCCACCGAGCCGGCGCAGCAACGTGACGCCTTCATGGTGAAGGTCTACTTCGGTTCCTACTTGGAGGATGAGGAAGTATCGCGCATCGTGGAGGATCAGAAGAGGCGCCACCAGCGCAGGCTAGCGGAGTACGAGGAAGCCCTGGCCGAAGGCAACCGTATCCTAAGAAGCCTTGAGGGACCTGCGGCAAGAGACTTCCGCATCAAACTTCTAACCCTGCGCGCGGGCATAGAGTTCCAGAAGTACTGGGTTACCTGGTGCGATGAGACGGTGTCTGAGATCGCGGCGCTATCGGCCGCATCCGGTGGAAGTAAGGAGGTCGAGCCGTAATGGATGCCTCGCAGACTGTGATCTACTACTTGTCAGGCGCGGGCAACTCGCTGCGCATAGCGCGGGAGCTCTCCGAGCGCATTGGAGACGCGTCACTGGTACCGCTCGCTAAGGTAGCCGTTGACGGTATGGATGCTCCATCCGCCGACCGCGTCGGTGTGATATTCCCAACCATCATGTTTGGCATGCCCACCATCGTCCACAAGTTTCTCAAGACGGCACCCGTCAGCAAGGATGCATACGTCTTCGCGGTTGCCACAAACGGCGGCATGATGGCCGGCACTCTCTTGCAGGCAGAGAGGATTCTCCGGAGGCGGGGACTTAAGCTCTCGGCGGGCTTCCCGGTAGTTAGCCATGAGTTGGCGAACGACCCCGGGCTGAGAGAGGAGACCCTGTCCCGGATCGCGTCATCAGTGAAGGAGAAGAGAGAATCCCCAGTGCCGACCGGGTCGTTCGTGGAGCGCTTCTTCATGACGGGAGTAGCCAATAGCATGGCTAGGATGCTCATGCCAAGGATGGACAGCGGGTTCCGTGTGAACGACCGGTGCAACGGCTGCGGTCTGTGCTCGAAGATATGTCCGGTTCACAACATAGGCCTCGTGGGCGGGAGGCCCGTCTGGCGGCATAGGTGCACGCAGTGCCTGGCGTGCTTGCACTGGTGCCCGCAGGCCGGATTGGACTACGGCAAGGATACACGGAAGTGGCTCCACAAGTGCCCCGGGATGGAGCTGGCCGAATACCTGAGGGGTTGAGGGAAATCCGGTTCTCCATAGATACCGCATTCGGCCGGGAACCCGCGAAGCAGATCGCGAGAATCGCCTAGCGCCAGTTGATCTCTTCGCGCCCCTAGATTATGATCCGCTTGGACAAGTTGTCCGCAATCCTTTAATTCGCGCCCGGCGAGGCGAAAAGGAAGCGAGACTCATGGCAAAGCGGCAGGGCAGAAGAGTAAGGCAAGGGGCAGACTCCGCAGGCGTGCGCGCCTTGGCGGGGTTTTTTATTGCCTGAGGCGACTCAACATATCGAGGGAGGTATCATCCGTGGCAATGATGGAAAAGGCCGAGATTATGGACCAGGAGCAGATCAGGAGGTCGCTTATCCGCGTAGCGCACGAGATCGTTGAGAAGAACAAAGGTCTCGAAGACGTGGTCCTGATCGGGGTGCAGAGGCGTGGAGTACCGATGGCGCAGCGCCTCCAGAAGTACCTCATGGAGATCGAGAACAGGGAGGTCCCCGTCGGCGAACTGGACATAACCCTCTATCGCGACGACCTGACCCTCAAGGCTGACCAGCCCATCGTGGGCCGGACCCACATCCCCTTCGATGTCGCCGGCAAGAAGATCATCCTGGTCGACGACGTGCTCTACACCGGGCGCACCGTTAGGGCCGCTCTAGACGCCCTGATCGACATGGGCCGTCCGCAGAACATCCAGGTAGTAGTAATGATCGACCGCGGCCACCGTGAACTGCCGATCCGCGCCGACTACGTGGGCAAGAACGTGCCGACCTCCTCCAAGGAAGTCATCCACGTTAAGCTCATGGAGATCGACGGGGTGGACCAGGTGGTCATCTCCGAACACGACTAAGCCTAATCCCCATACCTGAGGAGGGTTAACTTGGCCCTGAAAGGAAGCGACCTTCTCTCCCTCCAGGAGATGAGCAGGGAGGACATGGAGCAGGTCTTGTCCACCGCACGCTCGCTCAAGGAGATCCTTTCCCGACCCATCAAGAAAGTTCCCACCCTCCGTGGCAAGGTCGTCTGCACCCTCTTCTACGAGGCCTCCACGAGGACCAGGACGTCATTCGAACTCGCGGCAAAGTACATGTCAGCCGACACGGTGTCCATAGCTCCCTCGGGTTCCTCGGTGCAGAAGGGCGAAACGCTCGCCGACACGGCCCGCAACCTCGAGGTAATGGGCATCGACGTGGCCATTATGAGGCACTCGGTCTCCGGTTCGTGCCACTTCCTCGCAAAGGTACTGGATGTGCCGGTCATCAACGCCGGGGACGGCATGCACGAGCACCCGACTCAGGGGCTTCTGGACATCTTCACAATCCTCGAGTACAAGTCCAAGATCCGCGGCCTTAGGGTCGCGATCCTGGGCGACGTCATGCATTCTAGAGTAGCCCGCTCCAACATCTGGGGTCTCACCAAGATGGGAGCCGAGGTAGCGCTCGCGGCCCCCGGAACCTTGATGCCTCCATACGTAAGCGAACTGGGCGTCAAGGTCTACAACCGTGTTGAGGAAGCCATTGAGGGCGCCGACGTCGTGTACTCGCTCCGGCTCCAGCTGGAACGCCAGACGAAGAGCCTCTTCCCGAGCAAGAAGGAGTATCACGATTTCTTCGGCCTCAACAGAGAACGTTTGCGTCTCGCCAAAGAAGACGCGCTTGTCATGCACCCGGGACCCATGAACAGGGGTGTCGAGATCACCACCGACGTCGCCGATTCACCGACCTCGGTCATCCTTGACCAGGTCACAAGCGGCGTGGCGGTGCGGATGGCCATCCTTTATCTCATCCTGGGAGGCAGAGACTAATGGCGGAAATGCTGCTAATCAAGGGTGGACGAGTTGTCGACCCCGCCTCGTCCCGGGATGAAGTGGCCGATGTCCTCATCGTCGACGGTAAGATTGCCAAGGTCGCGCCGGGCATCGAGCAGGAAGGGGCCACGATTCTGGAAGCCGCCGGCAAGATCGTGATGCCGGGCCTCATCGATCCCCACGTCCACCTTCGTGAGCCGGGTTTCGAGGAGAAAGAGGATATTGAGAGCGGCACTAAAGCTGCGGCAATGGGCGGCTTTACCGCCGTCGCTTGCATGCCGAACACGAACCCCGTCGTCGACAACGAGGTTGTGGTCGGCAACATCGTGCGCCGCGCACAGGCTAAAGGCCGCGTGCGGGTGTATCCCATCGGCGCCGTGACCAAAGGCAGCGCGGGAAAGGAACTGGCGGAGATGGGGGAGATGAAGGCCGCCGGAGCGGTAGCGTTCTCCGACGACGGACACCCGGTCTCGACCCCCGAGGTGCTGCGCTGCGCCCTGGAGTACCTCAAGACATTTGACTGCACCCTCATCGACCACCCCGAAGAGATGACTCTCTCCGAGGGCGGGCAGATGAACAGGGGGCTGAACTCAACCATCGCCGGTTTCCGGGGGATACCCGCCGAGGCCGAGGAGATATGCGTGGCCAGGGACATCATGGTGGCCCGTCTCACAGGCGGCAGGATCCACCTGACCCACCTATCGACCAAGGGGTCGGTAGACCTGGTGCGACAGGCCAAGCAGGCAGGCCTTAAGATAACCTGCGATGTTACGCCCCACCACTTGACACTCTCCGACGATGCGGTCCTCCAAACGGGGTACGACACAAACACCAAGGTCAACCCGCCTTTGCGTTCAAAGGAAGATGTTGAGGCGCTGAAGGCGGCGCTGGCGGACGGCACTATCGACGCGATCGGCACCGACCATGCTCCGCACCACGTCGACGACAAGTGGGTGGAGTACGACTACGCCCAGAACGGGATCGTGGGCCTGGAGACCGCGGTTGGTCTGATTATCGACAAGCTGGTGAGCACCAACACCATCTCATGGACCAGGATGGCCGAAGCGATGAGCCTGAACCCGGCCAAGATCCTGGGAGTAGAGGGAGGAACCCTGGCTGAGGGGGCAGTGGCGGATGTCACCGTCATCGACCCCGAGCACGAGTGGTCGGTAGACCCCCGCTTCTTCCAGTCGAAGGGCCGGAACACACCGTTCACCGGCTGGAGGCTGGTCGGCGCCGCCTGTGCGACCATAGTGGGCGGCAAGATAGTCATGAAGGACAGGAAACTCCAGTGGTAGCCCATCACGCAGTTCAGCGTGCCGCGTTCGATGAGAAGGCGCAGGTTCTATCGATCGAGAGAGGCGGCGGGCGCTCGGTCCGGGCGCTGCTTGCGGCGCCTCAGATAGCCCGGTCCGCGAAACCGATGCAGTTCGTCATGGTCAAGGCGAGGGACGGGGTAGACCCGTTCCTCCGCCGTCCGTTCAGCCTGTCGGCGATCGAGCCGGACGAGGGCATCATCGGCATCACCTGGGATGTGATTGGCCGCGGAACAGAGATCATGGCAGGCTGGGAACCCGGCGACGAAGTCATGGTTCTGGGCCCGCTGGGAAACGGGTTGGACCTGGCGGAAGTATCCCGGCACGTGCTGAGCGCCGAGCCGGGCAACTCCTCGAGCGGCATGCCGGGCAACTCAGCAAGTCAAGACACCGTACCCAGCCGCTTGTTCCTTATTGCAGGCGGCACGGGTCTGGCGCCCATGTTCCCGCTGGCCGAGTCCGCCAAGCGCCTCGGATGGGAGGTATCGGTGTTCTACGGCGCGCGAAGCGCCGGCCTGCTTCTGGACAGCGCTCCGCTCAAAGCCCTGGGCTGCGAAGTCCAGATTTGCACCGACGACGGCAGCGAAGGGCCGTGCGGATTTGTGACCGAACTGGCTAAGTCTGCCTTGGCGTCGGCAAGTCCCAACGATCTGGCGGTCTGCTGCGGCCCCACGCCTATGACCCGGTCTCTCATGAGGTTGTGCAGTGAATATGGCGTCACCCTGTACGTGTCGCTTGAAGAACGGATGGCTTGCGGCACCGGCCTATGCAAAGGATGCGCCGTGAAGATAGCCTCCAGCTACGCCAACCCCAGCGTGGCCGAAGCAAGACCTGGCGTCGCGGGCTACACCAATTCTCCCACTCACGTGGAACCTGGGGGCCAAGGCTACTACCACGTCTGCTCCGACGGTCCCGTCTTCCTTTCCACCATGATCGATCTGGGAGGGGAGAAGGCATGAGCAAAGTGGACCTCTCGCTCGACTTTGCAGGCATCCGGATGTCGAACCCGCTCGTAGCTGCGTCCGGTGTCTTCGGATACGGTGAGGAGTACGCAAAGGTCGCAGACATCGGAGTCTTCGGCGCAGTCACCGTAAAGGGGACAACGCTCCATTCAAAGGCCGGCAACAGGCCGCCAAGAGTCTGTGAAACCCCCGCAGGAATGCTGAACTCCATCGGCCTTGAGAACCCGGGAGCCGAAGTGGTGGCGAGAGAGAAGATCCCCTGGCTGAAGCAGTTTGGAGTGCCGATCCTGGTGAACATTTCGGGGGACTCATACGACGAGTTCGCGGCTTTGGCCGCGACATTTGAGGGATTAGATGGTGTAGCAGCGCTTGAGGTCAACGTATCGTGCCCCAATGTAGCGGCGGGCGGCATGGCTTTCGGGATGGATCCCCGGTCATGCTACCGGGCCGCAAGAGCCGTCAGCAGCAAGTGGAGCGGGCCTCTCATCGTGAAACTCAGCCCGAACGCTCCCGACATAGCGACAATCGCCCGGGCCGCAGTGGAAGGTGGGGCAACAGCGCTATCCCTCATCAACACCCTCGTAGGCATGGTGATCGACCTGAAGACCCGCCGCCCGGTGCTCGGAAACGTGACGGGCGGGCTGTGCGGCCCGGCCATCAAGCCGGTCGCCGTCCGCTGCATCTACCAGGTCTCTCAGGCGGTGCAGGTGCCGATCATCGGCATGGGCGGTGTGACATCAGCCAAGGACGTCATCGAGCTCATGCTCGCGGGCGCGAACGCCGTCGCCATCGGCTCGGGGTTGCTGGTCGACCCGCTGGCTCCGGCCCGTATAGTCGAAGACCTGCGGCGTTACTGCGAAGAAGAAGGCATCGCCAACCCTCAAGAGCTAGTTGGCGCGTCGTGGAAGTAAGCGTGGAAGCGGGCGTCGAAGCAGGCATCGAGGCAAGCGCCAGAGCGCGCTGAAGCGTGCATCGAAGCGAGCGAGCCAGCAAAGATCCGTTCAAGATCCGTTCTATGATGCCGGGCGACCAGCGGTACAGGTCGCCCGGCGACGATTTGAAATCCGTATTAGGCACTGCATGACCAGTCAGTTTTTCGGGGGTCACGGCGTGACTGATACGAAGCCTCCGACTAGCAGCCCGTGTGCATAATTGCCCCTTGAAAGGGTCGGAACCCAGAGACAGGG
>CAZRRG010000028.1:0-25010 GCA_964602455.1 uncultured Eubacteriales bacterium
CCTGACCTTCATTTTGCGCGGTCGCTGTCCCTTTGATATTACCTGCTTAGTGGGGGAGGGGAACGGGAGGAGCGCGTCCGGGATGCGTAAATTCGTTGGTTGGTGACTTTCAATGCTCGGTTTGGGCTATGTAGCGGCGATTCGGCGTGCAGGTCCCTGGCCGCCAAAAGGCCTGCTCAAGGTGGTGCTTCATAGCGAAGCATCCTGTTCGCGACCATGCACCCGATCGAAGCGCCCTCCGCGCGACCATGCAACAGGATGAAGCAAGGTCTGGCTCGACCGATGTCCGCCTCCCCGGACTGTGGCAGACACGCACGCCCCTGCACCTCATCACGAAAGCCGCGCCCACCGGTGCACCTCATCAGCCACAGGGCGCCCTCCAGTGCACCTCATCATGCTGACCGTGCATCAAATCGGAGCATCACGCCCTTGCCGCCATCTCGGGACACCTCACAGCCCGCTACCTTGCTTCGTCTTGAAGCACCCTCGCTGAAGGCATGTTCACCCCTGCACCTCATCAGGCAGAGGGTATTCGTTTTCGGTGCAGGGTCGCAGAATCCCGGCGGGCTGGCTCACTGCAGGCTTCCGCAGGAGCTCTTGTCCGACTTGGTCCAGCTTCCCGGCAAAGACAGTCAGACCATCGCATCGCAGGTTATGACACCGCCGGACACTGACGGTAAACTCCCATACTGCGTCAACAGCAACGAGCCGTCACAGTCTTGCGAGTTCAGGGCCGAACTTAACCGTGTTACTGAGTCGTCGACTCAGCATCCTCCTCCGTAATGCACACTGCCACCCCCGTGCAGTTGTCGCTGGGGTCTTTCACGTAACCTTTGAGTGCAATGACTTCGCCCAGGAATCGTATGTCCTCGTCGGCGAGCAGCGCTTCTTTGACCTCGGCTACGGTCAGTCCCCGCCCTCCGCCGTGCAGGCTGCTTGAGCAAAGCAGGTATCTCTCGCCTGCCGCCCAGGCTTTCTCCGGTCCGATCTGCGCTTGAGTCAGATTGCCTCCACCAAACGGCGCACTATCGACCGTGAGACACCTGATGGATCCGCCCGAGGTCCTGAGCACGCGGCTGTCCCCGACATTGAACACCACCAAGAGGTTGGGAGGCATTAGGGCTATACCTGCAATGGAAGTGCCCGCGTTGGCGTAGCCCGGCATCTCGCTCAGCTTGGCCAGCAACTGCGACTGGGTTTCATCGAGGTACCGCTTCAGGCACCCGGCCAAGTCGTCCCAGGTGGCTCCGGTCCGTCTCTCGGAGTAGAACTGCCTCTGGAGCAGGTCAAGCGCAGTCTGGCTGGCGTACGAGGCGGCTGTAGGTTCTCCGATCCCGTCTGCGACGGCTACGAGCAGTCCGAACTCGGGAAAGAACCGGTCGGTATGACGGTACGTATAGCAGGACATCGCGCCCTCTTCGACATGGCTCCCGATGCAGTAGTGGTCTTCGTAGTAGGGTTTCTTACCTTGGACACAACGTCCTGATGACGTGAAACGCACTCCAATCGCTCCTTCTGCCTACCGCCATCCGTGTGCTGGATTGCGTGCTTGAGATCGGCCCGTCCTCGACAGGTCGAGCCTCACAACAGCCTGTGCCCGAAGTCCTCTCCCGACGCGCTGTTGTCGTAGACTCCCTTGTTCTGCGCGTGTGGGCTGTTGACCTTGCCGATCCTACCTCGACTTTGCTTGCTGAACGGCCGAGGAGGGTCGGAGGGGAGCGTCCGGGGCGCGGAAACTCGTTGGTTGGTGGAATTCATGCCCCAATCGGTTCGGAGATGTGGACGTCTCCACTGATGAGCAGTCTCCAAGACTTCGGACTTGGGAGTGAGGGAGAATCACCATTTAGCGTCAGTTGAGTAATGAGAGGTGCGATCACACTTCTCACAACGGAGATCCTTGTTGCATTTCGTCGCATCCTTGGTACAGTTGTTCGTGACGGGACATAGTTCGAGCAGATATCCATAATCCAAACCTTCTTCGTTCCACTGAACGGTACTCCGTCCGACCATCTAGTCCGTCCTACTCCATCTGGAATGTGGGCTGCCATAGCACTGGAACCCGTCAGGGGCCTCGAGCGGGAGTGAGGAGGTGACATCGATGGGTGACTACTACTGCGTGAACAACGATCATACAAGAAACCCAGGCTTGCACCATGAGGTCCACACGGAAAGACATGCGAAATATCTCGGCATTAGGAACAGGACGTACTTAGGCTACTTCGAGGACTGCCATAGTGCAGTGGCAAAAGCCAAGCTATTCTATGCTGATGCTGATGGCTGCGCGGTCTGCTGCCCCGAATGTCACAAGGGGTGAGTGGCCTTGAAGGCATGGATGTGAGGATTGAGGCCCCGCCGAATCGCCCCTGAAGCAAGTACCGCATTTTACGGCACTCGAACCCCGTGCCTGCTCCTAGTCGCGGGTGCAAATTCCTATGCCGCCTGTGCAGGACTCCGTCACCTCGTACGGGAACTACTCCCCAGTAAGATTAGGTGAAGAGAATGAGCAAGCACGAGTTTTGGGAGTTCTACCGGAATACTGACCGACTCTCGCACGATCGCCGGTTGCCGATCGTGGCGTTTGCCTTGTTCTCCTCCTGGTTGCTGGCCTTTTCATTCCAGGGACCGATCCTGCACTCCCTCGCTGCGGCACACGACTACGACCTTTCCAGGCTCTCGTTCCTTGGGACAGCATTGACCTGCCTAGGGCTGTATCTGGCTCCACGCTTCGTGCGCGACATGGGAGAGGCCAAGCGAGGCATGCTCTGGCTGTTCATTGTCTGCGCTGGGTTTTCGGTGGTGTTCTTCTTCCGGCCGACGTTCCTTTGGGGGATTGCACAGGCGGCAACGTCCTTCGCTGGCGGCGTCTGCGTGGCGGCTTGGGGCTACTACTTCAGGATAGCAAGTCCCCGGGGACGGCGCATGGAAGCTGCTGCCGACATGATCGTCCTGTCCCACATCCCTATGATTGGACTTAGCCTAACTGCGGTCTACGTGTCGGGTCGGGTCGCGCTGGCGCTGTCCATTGTGATGATCGCCTGTGCCTACATTCTGACTCTCAGGCTACCCAGTACCGATGACAGACAGCCCGCTACAGAGGGATATACGAGTTCCACGAATGGGCGGGCCGCCTCGGCCGACAGGGTGACTCCCCGGACCGAAGCACCAACTCCCGCCGCCACCTCCCATGACGAGGGTGAGGTCCAGACCACATCACTGTTCACCTCGCTCGCCTTCCTTTGCGTCTTCATCGTGGTTGTCACGATCAACTCAGGCCTCATGTACCAGGTGATGAGCCCCTCATATGCTCATCTCACCGGACTTGTAAGCTGGTACTGGGCGGTCCCGTACCTTGTGGCGATGTGGCTGATAAGGCGGATGCCCAAAGCGATTGACAGCACCTATATCCTGTACGTTGCCATGGCCATGATTGGGCTGGCCTTTGTTGGGTTCGGGAGTCTAGATCGCGGGCCGATCAGCTACCTGATCGTGAACACGCTCATGATGGGTGCGTGCGGCGTGTACGATCTCTACTGGTGGAGCATCCTCGGCGAAATGCTTGACCTGCACCACAACCCGGCGATGATCCTGGGTGTCGGGCTGGGGGCCAATGTCCTGGGAGTGCTTCTCGGCGGTCTTATTGGGGCGGCAGTGGAGGCTTCCAGCGTGTCGGTATCCGCGATCGCGTTCGCGGTCGTCTGCACTGCACTCATCATCCTTCCGCCGGCCCACAAGCGACTGGCTTCGGTAGTTCGCACCGGAATCTTCCTCGCCAACCACGCCGGTGCCGTAGCGGCCGAACCGGTTTCCAGGACTGTGGTGGAACAGGCACCGCCGAAGAGCGATCTCCTTAAGGTGCTTTCGGAGAGAGAGAATCAGGTGGCTTCGCTTCTCCTCCAGGGCAGGACCTACCGGCTGATCGCCAAGGAGCTCTACATCAGTGAGAACACGGTAAAATCCTACGTCAAGGGCATCTACTCCAAACTCGGAATCCGCAATAGGACGGAGCTGGTGCTCCTGGCCAAAGAACAAGAAGAAGTAGTCTGAAGGCAGCGTCATCGCACATAGCCCGCTACCGCACAACCACCACTCCGCTGCTACCCTGCCACTACCCCTACGCTTCCCACGCCATGGGTGCCCGCCACAATCAAGACTCCAAGAGCCCCTGATCCGTTCCCTCACCCAAATCGGGTGAGGGAACTACCACGGATTCACCTGATCGGGTGATAACCGCAACGATCTTCCTCCGGTAGAGTGGGCTCATAGCCCCGCATGTTTGCAGCGTAGGCACTCGCGTGTGTGAGGGCCCCTTGTGCCATCCGGGAGGTATGCTCTTATGAGACGAGCTGTTACGTACCTGTTGATCGCCGCTATGGTTATGTCGACACTGAGTTCTGTGCCCTTGACCGCGTTTGCCGACCCAGGCGACGACCAGCCGGGTCCTCAGTTCCTCGCATTCGACACTACTGGATGGCTCGGAAAAGGCTTTTCAGTCGGTGACACCGAGTTCTACTGCGAGATAACCGGGACTGCCCTTGACGGTCTCGAACTCGTCTTGTTCGGTCCCGACCCAGAGGATTCGTCGCAATGGGTCGCTGTCGGCTATCAGTCCGGCTACTGGTACCTAGGCACTGACGCCCTGGGACTCGAGCGGCACGTCTACCATGTGACGATGGCAGATGGGGCCCCCGTCCAGATTGGGGAGTACTGGATACGCTTGGTCGACTCCGAGGGCGTGTACCACGACAAGATCGCCGACTATGCCGGCCCCAATGCGTACGTCTACGCATTAACTCCCTTCCTATGGGTTCACAGTTCGACGCTTCCTCAAGAGATCGCCGCCGATACTGCCAGCATACCTTTCTCCTTTACGATTCCCGGGCTTTCAGCTGCGGCGGGCGCCGATGACCCGGACCTCACAGTGGAGCTCTGGTCAGGTACGCGCGCAACCGTTTGGGACCCGGTGCAGAAGACGGCGCTGATTTCGACCGCAACGGATCTCCGTTTGTGGTCCTTTGGCGCTGGTCAGCACCAGCTGGATGGGGTTTTCAACGTGTCTGCTCCGCTTGCGGAAGGCGACACGTTGTTCGCAATCATTGAGTACAAGGATCTATCCGTCGAGGTAAGGGCGCCCATCTACGTACTGGGCGATTCCGATCCGGGCCAGTTCTACCTAATGGGTGCGCTGCCGGCGCGCGCGGGCATCCAAGGAGGCCCTGATGCCGCAGCCCAATACGATGCGGCGGATGGCACGCTTCTCTACCTGCCGCCTTCTACGACGCCTTCAGCACACCGCTTCAAGTTGACGGGGACATTCCTATCCGATCCCACCAAGTTAACTGCTACCGCGACTCTTGCCGACTCCAGCACGGTTCCTGTCTCGCGTGGAACCGCGCAGACAGGGCAGCCGGTGAACGGCGTCTACACCGCAATCGGAGTGGTGGACATACCGGCAAGCGCCACTGAGATCGCGTTCTTCTATAACGGAGTACAAGTGTACGAGGCTCCTGTGGAACGAGTGGATCTAGAGGAGCCAGTGGCGACCTACTTTAGCATTGACGAGGTTGACGGCAATACCGACAGCTTCACCGCTGAGATGGCAGGCTGGAACCTTCCCGGCAATGGGTACACCGCTACGGTCGGTGAAGTTGAGCTGGCCTGCGAGGTCCTTTCGACTGACGGTGTCATCGTACTAAGGCTCACCGCTCCGGAACCGCTGGGGGGAACCGGCCACGTCTTCCTGCAGCTTAATGGCGCCGACCTACCGCTCGCGAACTGGGATCCCTGGACTCAGGAGATCGTGACGAACAACTTCGCCGTCGCTAGCGTGAACTTCGGCGACCCGGTCGTATTTGACGCCCCAGACGACGTTGAACTGGCGCTGTTGGGCGTATCAGGGAAGCGGACGCTCACTTTGCACGGTGTGGGATTCGAGGAGGGTGTGACGTATCTTGCCTACCTCATGGAGCACACCGAGAACGGACTTGAGGATGAAGCCACGGTTCTGCAGGCCGCCTACGTATCGCCGACGAAGCTGACCGTTTCCTCGGCCCAGACCGACTCCCTGGCCCGCGGGTGGTACGAGGTCTACCTAACAGCCGATGGAACTCGTGTGCCCGGCTTTGGAGCGGCCGTCCTTCGTCCGGAGGAGGACCTGGTTGAGGTAGTGAACCCCACTGTTACGCTGGCCGGCGGCGCCGCATTTACGACAGACCCCGAGATCGAAATCAATATGGCGCCGGGCACTTTCACATTGGTGCGGTTTGGCGAGGATCCCCTTGCGCTGAGCTCTGCGCCGTACCAAGCCATATCCAGTCCGGTAATTTACACCCTCAGCGATGAGTACGGCACAAAGACCATACACTTCCAGTTCCTGGACGGCGACGGTAACGAGTACTCGACCACGAGGACAATCCTGTACACATCGGGTGTCGCCGGCCCCGCGCCTGAGATCTGCGGTGTTTCCGGCCTTTCCGGCAGTCCAATAACCATTTTCCAGCACTCGGCCTATACGCTCTACATTACGGCTGAAGGGGTCACCGGTGTAGGAAAGGTGGACCTCCTAGACGCGGAAGAGAACATCATCGAAACGGTGACGCTCTACAACACGGCCGGCGCTTCAGGGATGTCCACGTACACAAAGCGCCTGAGGTTCACAGACATGAGCCTGGCAGCCCTGCGCTTCTACCTCACGAATGCCGTGGGTATCGACACAGAGTATACCGAGGTCCAAGTGGCTATGTCCGATGCCGTCAGGATCGGCAACGCTACGACGCCGGACCTCCAGGTCTTCCGGTTGGGCGCCCGCTCCTACGCGAATGGGGGCTCACAGATCCGGTTCGCCTTTGAGGGGACGCCTGGGCAACTCGCGTATGCCACTCTGCGATACAAAGACGGCGACTACGAGACCAAGGACTCAAGCATTGGCCTTGCCGAGAGTGGAGATACCCCCGGTCGTTACTCCGGCTCCATGGCTATCCCGGGCGACGCCGCCTCTCTCGTCGGTGTGATCTACACCTTGAGCCCCTCCATTGGAGAGGATTCCGACACCAGGACCTTTGCCTATTCGGATATCACGGTGGCGGGCTCCCTCACGTTCGGGGATCTAGACAACGAAGAGGGAGAGTACAACGGCAGTACTCTCGTCCTCCTGGGTCCGGTGAGCCGCAGCGTGAAAGTCCTTGATGATGAGGACAGCTTCGAATTCACGGGTCTTCCGGCGGGATCCTACACCTATACGTTGCGAAGCAGCTACGCGACGTATCTGACCGGTTCAGTCGACCTCGTGGCCGGCCAGACGCGCACTGTCTCGCTGGCGGATCCGACTGTCGAACCTGCGACTTTAACCTTCACCCTGCCCGCTGGCTTGGAACTCGGGTCGCACTCGGTCTGGTATGAGTACACCTACGACGCGGGAGTCTCTAACGGCGGCTATACCTCGACCGGTCCCGAGGGAACCGTTATCGGGTTGCCGAAGGGTGCGGAAGTGACCTACGAGATCATTCTGAACGGAGATGACAGAAGGCTTTACTACCAAAGCGACACCGGCGCCTTCACGCTCGCCCAAGCCAACAACACGCAAGAGATAGGCCTCTCGCCCTTGGATGACATGGCCACTGTGAGCGGTACCGTGAGTATCCAAGAGATGGGTGAGCCTGCGGCCGGCTTGTACGTGACAGCCTCTCAGAAGGTCGGTCGCGGGTCCAATGTGTTCTACCATGTTGACTCCACCCAGACCGAAGCCGACGGAACGTACACCCTTACGCTGTACGAGGGGTTCGCCGCTGACGTGACTTTCGGCGGATTCGGGTACACAGCGGAGACAAGGCAGGTAGAAATCTACGATAATGTCACCGGTCTCAATGCCACGGTTTCTTACGACGACAAGAACAGCGTTATCGTCAACCTGCTCATGTATCCCCTGGCAGAAGAGGACGATGACTTGGATGCTCTGGTGCCCTCCATCGCGAGTCCTGGAGATCTCTACCTAAGGCGTACTGAAATCGACGACAACCCGGTTTCCGGGGCGTCTTACTGGTTCTGGAGCTATGCCCCGAGCGTGAAACTAAGTACCGACCCTGATCCCCAGTACCCTGGGAAGACCGCTGCGATTACGTTGGGCACTCGTTCGGAGCAGTACGCCCTTGTGAACGAGAATATGGAACCGACCCAGACCTTCACTGCCGACCTCAACTCCAGCGGAAACGGCGTCGTCAGGGTCTACGGTAGGCGCAACGGCGCCTTCGCAGCCACGATTGCGGGCACGATGCCTGTTTACATGCTGGTGTTTGACTCGAATGGAAACCGTGTGGGTCCACCGGTCACCGACAGCGTCAGACTCTCGAGCGAGTCTCTGAACCTGGCCGAAGGAACCTATACCGTTGTCTTCTTACGGGGATACGGGCTGTCCCGTGCCGCGTATCTCAGTTCCTTGAACGCCTTCAACGCGTTGGGCCTGGAGCCTGGTTCCTACGTAATTAAGACCGTAACCACGGTTCCCGGCATACTAAAGGACCTGGGTCCGGTCTACCCGGAACAGGCGGTCACCAACGACCAACTGGGTGGCGTAACAGTGCGGGTTGAACCCGTGGTTAGCCCCAACATGGATGGTTCGGTGTTCGTCACGGTTAGGATTGGCGATGACTCCGGTCCCGACCGGACTCTGTCCGTGGACAGGGTGGACGTGAGCGCGACTACTGGAAGCCAAATAGCCGGTGCGAGAATCTTCGCGAACGGTGTGGAGGTCCCCGGATTTGCCTGGTCCGCGTCCCACCTGTTCTCCGAAAATGAAACAACGGCGCCTTCAAATGTCATCGGAGTGGGGCTGGAGCCATCTCCAGGCCATCTTGTTGTCGACGCCACGGTCTCCATCTACTACCGGCTGGACGGCGTAAGTTTCACCGAGGTTTTCACCATCCACGAAGAGACCAAGATGCTCACTCTGGAGGTTCCCCCGATGGTCATCGCCGGGACGCCTGCCAGATCGGTGGAAGTCAAGGGGGTAGCCAAAGAGGGCACTATCGTATCCATCTACGACAGGGACGTGAAGATCGGCGAAGCAGTGGCCAACTTCAGCAACAGCTACTCGGCTACCGTCTCTCTACTTAACCCGGATACGGCCGGAACCCATGCCCTAACCGCCCGCGCCGACGTCGGCGGCGTTTCCGAGACGTCGGAGACGGCCTACTGCAGAGTGGCGAGCCGGGACAACGTAGCCTACACCAGTCACTTGACGCTCGTCCACCACAACGCTTGGATGGGTCGTGATTACGTAGTCCACCTGGACGACGTATCCAAGGCTCTCACGGCCATGCAGCAGTACGTGAGCTACTATCCTTCGTCGCCTTCGACAATAACGTTCCGCATCAACAATCTCCTTAAGGATCAGTTGGGCGGCGTATGGTTTGTGAACACTGAGAATGGACAGGAGAAAACCTTCCGGGCCACTCACGTCGAGGACGGACGTGGCTACTCCGAGTGGACAACCGGTCCGGTCTACCTCGGCTATCCAGGCGCCTTCTCCGTGCGGTATTCCATTGCGGACCCGACCGATATCGAAGCCCGCAATCTTCTGTACGGCATTGACCCGCCCAGTGTGACGCAAGCGGTGAACCAAGGGGTATCCTTCGACGCTGCCAGGGTGTCGCCTATCGTGCGGGGCAGCGCCGTGCAGAATGCCAACGAGATGGCCGATGGTTTCTTCGTATCGCGCGCGGGTGAGGGAGTCGCTCTAGACACCTCCTTCTTCTACGGATCGAGCGATCTGACCGTGGAAGACATGGAGATGCGCGGGTATCTCGAAGTACGCACCAAAGAAGGGACATACTGGGTTAAGCAGACGGTCACGGAAGTAGATAACGGTGACGGGACCGTCACGATACAGTACCAGAGGCGGATCTACTACGATAGCAATCTAGCGGCCCTGATTGGCGCCGAGGACATGGGGGTTCAGTCCCTTGGCGAGCCCACGCTCATGGGCGTCGGAGGCGAGGTCACCGACAATCTCCTTACGACAGGCAACTGGGCAGGTCATCTTGTCACAACCGGGGATGCCATCCAGCAGGCCAGAGGTCTCCCGGGTGTCCCTGCCGGCGCCACAAAGGCCATGGGAGTGGTTGGAGCCGTAGGCCTCGCCGCCAAGATACTGGGAGGCCGCGACACCAAGGACATCAACGCTCTCTACAACGCCGTGAAGCTCATCGAGGATCCGACGGCGCGCAGGCAGATCATGGGTGAAATCCAGGAACTCGACCAGTTGGCCACCCAGACTCATGTGAACGACATCATGGTATCGGGAACCTTGTTTGGGCTCGGGTTCCTGGCCAAGACCCCCGCTACCAAGGCAGCGTCCGTAGTGGCGGGCGTAGGCTGGGGCTACGCTACCGACGCAACAAACGCTGAGCACGATCTGATGTGGGACTCTATTGCGACGTCCATCGAGGCGGTCGTCGCGCGTGAGCAGCTCCTAAAGGAGGAGGCAGAGGAGCCGGATCCGCTTCCGGAGCCGCCGGAAGACCCCCCGCCGTTGCCTCCGCCGCCTCCGGAGCCCGACCCGGATCCCGATCCGACGCCGGATCCTACCCCGGATCCCGATCCGGATCCCGAAGATCCCGAGGATCCCGATCCGGACCCTGAACCGGAACCGGAACCTGAGCCGGAACCCGATCCCGTCCCTCCGCCGGAGCCCAATCCCGATCCGGATCCGACACCAGCGCCGGCCACCGACGATCCAGTGCCGCTCTTCGGGTTCTACATCGACCCGTCAGGCTATGTGTTCGAAGGCATTGAGGCGAACCGCGTGTCGGGCATCACCGCTACAGTCCTGCAACAGACCGGCGGAGTCTACCTCCCCTGGACCGACCCTGTGGCGGGGCAGGATAGCCCGCAGCAGACTGCAAGGGATGGCCGCTACGGATGGGATGTGCCGAGCGGTACCTGGAAAGTTGAGTTTGACGATGCTAGCGGTCGGTACCTGGCTACCGAGACCAAGCCCATGCAAGTGCCCCCGGCCCACACCGAGGTCAACATCGGGCTTCTGGCCACGGCGACTCCGGTGGTCACCGGCCTGGCCCTTACCGATTCCGGAGGAGATCTTGAGATAGAGTTCTCCAAGTTCATGTTGCCCGAGAGCATCTTCGGTGAGGATGGTTCGGTGAACAACCTCACCGTGCGCGACAGCGCGGGCGACCTGGTTCCGGGCACCGTCACCTTCCTGGTTGAGGCTCCCAACACCGGATATGTAGACGGCGCCTACCAGAACGATGTTGTAGGTTCAGAGACCTTTGTGAAGACGATACGCTTCACACCCGACCCGCTGGCATATCCGGGCGGGTTCAGAAAGTTCAAGGACGACGGCGTGACGAGAGAGACATACTCCCTCACCATCAGCCGCAACGTGATGAGTTACGCGGGAGTGCCCATGGGAACGGACTACGTCAAGAGCGGCCTCGAGCTGCAGGAACGGGGCGTTGTGGCGACCCCGCAGGCCAACTATCCTGCAGGCACTTACGGCAGCAGGCGAGTGGTTAAGCTTTCGACCGCGACTCCCGGCGCCTCCATCTACTACACGACCGACGGGAGCACGCCGACGGCACTAAGTACACCTTATCGGAGTTTCGTCGTCATCGACGAGACGTGCGACCTGAAGTTCTTCGCCTCCAAACCTGGCAGGGACGACAGCGAGGTCGTCACGATCAGGTACACGATCTTGGACCTGTCCCTCAGGACGACATCGGCGCCAACTCCGCCTGAAGAGCCTGAAGAGCCCGGTCCGGGTGATGGGGATTCCGGCGATTCGGGTTCCGGCGGTACTGGCGGAGCGCAGCCCGGGACCGGTGTATCGTCCGGCGCTTACGGCGACGGGACAAAGACCTCGACCTCGGTGGTAGGTAGATATGTCCTTGGCACCGTCTCAGCGGACATCGATTCTGCCACCCTGAAAGCGCTCGTTGACAAAGTGGGCGCCGACGGGACCGGAAGTGAGGATGACACGATCGAGATATTCGTAGGCACGCCGCCTGGATCGACAGGTCTCTCCGTCACGTTCCCTCAGGCGGGCTTTGCCGGCCTAGCGGAGAGCACGTCAGCCGATCTGTCGATATCCTCGCAACTGATCACAATTACTCTGGACGGCCAGGCTGTCGACACTGTTGCCGGGGCGGCCACCGGAGGATCCGTTACCGTGTCGGCCCACGTGGTGCAGCCTCAGGATCTGACGCCTGAGAACCAGGCTCGAGTAGCGGGCCGTCCGGTGTACGACCTGACCATCACCGCTGGAGGAAGGACGGCCTCCGACTTCGGCGGAGGGACAGCCACAATCACGGTACCCTACACGCTCAGGCCGGGAGAGGATCCCGACGCAGTGGTCGTCTGGTTCCTGGCTGACGACGGGTCACTCCAGTCGGTCAACGGGCGTTACGATGCGGCGACCGGTCAGGTGACGTTCACCACCAGCCACTTCTCCGAGTTCGTCATCGGGTATAACCTGGTCGCGTTCGACGATGTGCCTAACGATGCCTGGTACAGACCGGCAGTGACCTTCATCGCTGCTCGCGGTATCACCACAGGCGTGGGAGACGGCATGTATGGTCCGGAGCAAACGCTCACCCGGGGCCAGTTCCTAGTGCTTCTTCTGAGGGCTTATGGGATACAGCCCGATGCGGGTGGGGATGCAGGTGTCGGTTCCGCCGCCAGCGGTGGCTCGATGGTGGGTTCCGCCGCCAGCTCGGATCGTGAGCCATTCGTCAACTTCGCTGACGCAGGAGATACCTGGTATACAGGCTACCTGGCAGTCGCCAAGCGACTTGGGATAGCTACAGGCATAGGCGACAACCTGTACGCGCCGGAGCGGAGCATCAGCAGGCAGGATATGTTCACGCTCCTGTACCGGACCTTGGATCATCTGGACGCTCTCCCGCGCAAGACTGTGGGAGCTGGCCTAGCAGCGTTTGACGATGCTGGGGACATCGCGTCCTACGCTGTAGAAGCGATGTCGGAGTTGGTTCAGAGGGGAGTTGTACGGGGAAGCTCGACCGTAAGTGGAGTTCGGCTAGACCCCCGGGGAGACTCGACCAGGGCGCAGATGGCCCAGGTGCTGTACAACTTGTTGACCAAGTAGGTAGGCCCTTCGGGCCTGCCTGTCGGGCTTGCCTTGTCCCTCGGGCCCGCCTGTCGGGCCGAGTCGTCGGGCCTGCCCCTAGGGTCGACCTGTCGGACCTGCCCTCGGGCAGACCTATCGGGTCCGCCTGCCGGGCCCAGCGGGCTAGATCGTTGAGAGCAGGGGCGCTCAACCAGGGGGCCGTCGCAATGCGACGGCCCTTCCGTTTTGGCAGGGCTACTCTGTTCTATCAGGGCTACTCTGCTTTAGCCGAGCCCCTCTATCAGGGTACCTCTGCGTTACCGCACGCTCACAACAGCCTCTGCCCGAATCCCTCTGCCGACGCGCTGTTGTCGTAGACTTCCTTGATGTGGACTATGTACGCGGGCCGGCCAGCCCATCTATCCTTGTTCGGCTTGTGGTAGACGTCGTGCTGCGCGTTAAGGTACAGGTGGTAGGGGCCTTCCGTCACTACCTCGACCTCACCTCTCACCTCGAAACTCACCCTGGGCGGCTGGAAGAATAGCAGCGTGACATCCTTGTTGTCCTGGACGTTCGTCCATGTGTGCTTCTTCGCCATCTCGAGCGAGCCCATGATGGAGAAGTCGATGCGGTTCTTGGCCTCGGGCGACCACAGGTACTTGACCAGGAGGTCCAACCCCTCCTGCGAGTATCCTTCGCGCCATCCTCTGTCGATGTGGCGGAGGTACGCCTCCAGGGTCTCCTCGAGATACTCCTTCTTGGGGACGAACCCGACCCCCTTGATCGAACCGTTGGTCCCGGCCGGACCGTGGGTGATGAACGCTGGATTGTGTCGGGTGAAGCCCAGGAAGACGGTCTCATGCGGGACCTTTTCGCCTGACGCCATTCGGCGGACCATCTCCGCCCGCTCGTCATAGGCCCACTTGCAGAACGCCTCGGGAAGCTTGAATTCGCTCATCGTGCCTGCCCTCCAACTCTTCTCCTCGGTTGAGCGGACTTTCGGCGCTTGGGGCATGGTTCTCCTTCCGCCGGGCGACGAGTCGGGATGGCGATGATTGGGGTGCATGGTTCCGGCTACGGAGGAATGCGGGGTGCGAATGACCACGGGGTACGAATGGTGCTGTTTCATCAGTAGTTCGGTACGCGAATGGTCACCTTTCGTCAGTGGTTCGGGGCACGAATCGTCACCTTTCGTCAGTAGTTCGGTACGCGAATGGTCACCTATCAGCAGTAGTTCGGTACGCGAATGGTCACCTTTCAACAGTAGTTCCGGACCCGAATGGTCACCTTTCGTTGCCTTTTCGTCACCTTAAGATAGGAAGGGGCGGACCACGACTGGTCCGCCCCTTACATTACAGAACGTACACCGCAGTGCCTGACGGTGCCTAACAGTGCTAACGGTGAACAACAGTGCCTGCACCACAGACCAACCGACAACCAGGCGAGCCTACAGAGCAGGGGAGACGGCTCTCTCCTTCACGCACGGCTGCAGCGAACCGGTCGCCTAGACGTCCATCGCTGTCTTCTTCATCGCTGTCTTCTTCACCGCCGTCTCCTTCACCGCTTCCGTCCCCGCGATGTACCCGAACGTCATCGCGGGCCCGAGCGTGCTGCCGCCGCCCCAGTACGCGTTTGCGGTGGGGGAGGCGATGCAGGTCCCGGCGCCGTACAGTCCCGGGATCGGCTTGCCGTCCACGTCCAGGACCTGCGCCTTTGGGTTGATGACGGGACCGCCGTTGGTGTCCAGCGTCCCAGCAGCCAGGATGATGGCGTGGTACGGTCCCTTGTCGCTCAGCGGGTACATCGTGTAGTTGGCGGTTCCGGACGGCGGCCACTGCGCGCCGGGGATCGTCGGCGGGAAGGTAGTCCATTCCCGGTCGTAGGCGAACTCGCCGCGGTGGAAGTCCTCGTCCCGGCCCCATGCTGCGAATCCATTGAAGCGGTTCACCGTCCGCTTGAGGTTGTCGAGGAACTCCGGCGCCAGTGAGAACCCTCCGGTCTGGGGCGCCAGGCTGGCTAGCCTTGACGAGATACCGTCTGCCAATTCCTCCAGGTCATTGCCTGTTATGATGTAGGGCGCCGGCATCCCCGGCACGGGATAGGGAGGGAATCCCTGCCACAGGGTGGCCGTCCGCTGGTCATAGATCATGAACACCAGCATGTTGGCCCACTCAGCTCGCTGGGGATCCCATACGAAGTGGACCATCGCGCGGTCCGTGTAGTTGCGCTTTTCGTCCATGATCCGGAAGCCGTAGCGGTTGACCTCGATGACGCTGTCCCCGGGTACATAGAAGACGTTGTGCACGCCTTCCGGGTCCTCCAGCGCCTCCTCCAGGATGATCTCCGACCGGAACGCGCCGGCCATGTTGCCGAGCTTGGCGCCGATTGCGCTGGCCATCCGCACGAAGTCGCCGGTGTTGGTGGGCGCGGCGCATCCGCCGAAGTGGGGCCCACGCTGGAAGTGGAGCATCAACTCGGGGTTGTGGGTGTATCCGCCGCTGCCGAAGATGACGGCCTTACGGGCGCCGAAGCGGAGGTTAGCTTGCGGGCCGGCATCCGCTGTCGCAACTTCCAGGCCGGTCACCCTGCCATCGGGATCGCGCAGGATCTTGGTCACGCGATGCTCCGTATAGATCTTGATGCCGTTGGCTTCGGCCCACCTGGACAACTGCCGGATGAGCTCCCCGCCGTATCCCTGGTTGCCGTCGGCGTCCTTGGGATAGAGGATGCGGCCGCGGATGCCCTTGTTCTCGGGAAGGTGGTCCATGTAGTCTACCTGCGGTTTGCCGAGCCAGTTGATCTCCACCATGCTCTTTACCGCGCCGCAATCCCACATGAAGTCGACCATCTCGGATGCCTTGTCGTAATAGGTGTTTAGCAGGGCGAACTCGTTCTCGGGGAGTCCGAGCCGCGGAACATCCGGGTTGTACAGGTGGGGATAGGAGTAGCGCGCCATGTAGCGGACGGCGTCCTCCTTGGGGTCGACGATGCCCAGTTCACGCTGGAAGCGGTTGTTGGGGATCCAGAATCCGCCGCCCGAGCGGAGCGTGGTCCCGCCGACAAGTGGCGCTTTCTCGAGCATGATGACGTCGACGCCGGCCTTTCTGGCGGTTATCGCCGCGGAGAAGGCAGCCGCGCCGGTTCCGACTACGAGGATGTCTGCAGTTTCATCGAACGCAGTGGCTCTGTCCATCACGGTGTTCGCCCCTTTCTGTGGTGCGCGCATCATGATTCGGCCGGGTGCTCGCTACCCAGGATGCAATAGTAATCCTTCGTGAACTTCTTCATCTTGTAGAGGGGGCATCCGGGGCATATGCAGCCGGACTTCGACGTAATGCACTTGCTCTTGCCGATCTCCGGCAGGCAGTATGCGATCGGTTCACCGCAGCGGGCGTACGTTGGACACATCCTGCATATACAGCGTCTTTGTAGGTCTTGGCTCATGACCATCGCTCCTTCGGTGTTCGGTTGGATCCTGCTTCAGCGGTCTCTGAGTCGCGATCCTGCGGGGCACTTCAGGTCGATGCGTGTAGCCTTTCGTCCTCCTTCTCGTTCGCCGCCGCGCGGCATTTTACCTGCGATCGAGGAGCAGGGCGGAGGCGATAGCGCAATGCTGCGAAGCGTTCACACCTGCGGACAAGCAAGCGAGGCGCGGGCAGCGGCCAGACTTGCCCCTCTTCGGACGGGTATGGTAGTTTACCGCATTGGTGCTATACGCTGCGACACACGGCAAACCGATAACTGCATTAGGCGGCAGTGGTGAGCGCCGTCAAGGCCTGCGGCGAGCCGGTATTCACGGGTGATAATGGCAATGGCAAACACAGTCGAATTACTGCTCTGGTACTTCCTGACCTCCGTCAGCCGAGCCCTGGACCTTAGCTATACAGGCATAATGTCGCATCACCAGCGGGTGGCGGTCATCACCGCAAAGGTCGGTCAAGCGCTTGGCCTGTCTCAGGAGAGCATCGCTCGGGCATGTCAAGCAGCGCTTATCCATGACCTCGGGGTGAGCACGTGGGGCGAGAGGGCCAAACTGCACGAGTTCGAAGTGGACGACCCGTACGATCACGCGTTGGACGGCTACCGCATCCTCACCGGGGCGGTGGAGCGTGGAGCTGCCAACTGCCCCGATTGTCGAACTGCGAATGATGCCAAGACGACAGACCACGGGGCGATGTTCTGGCATTACGCCCACATCATCCTTCATCACCATGACAAGTGGGCGGGAGGAAATCTCACTCCGGCAGCGGGGGATGCCATCCCGATTGAGTCCCGGATCATCCACGCTGCAGATAGGCTGGACGTGCTGCTAGATGAGAGCAGGCCGTTCAATGCGCAGAGTGAGAGGATCCTTGAGGCACTGGACGCACAACAGGCGCGGGCGTTCGACCCTGACGTCATCGGCGTCATCAAGGACCTGGCTAGCACGGAGAGTTTCTGGTTTGACCTGGAAGCGAGGTTCCTCCCGCAGAATCCGGGGATCTACGTCTATGGTGCATCGCGTGGAGTCTTGATAGGATCGCCTGGCGCTTTTGGAGGGTCTCCGTATGACCCGGCGGGGTCGTCTAATGTCTCGGAACGATTGTCTGATGGATCAGCGGGGTCGTGTGATATCCCGGCTGGTAGTTCTACCTGTGACGACGTTCTCACGCCAGATTGCATCGACACCCTGGAGGCGCTTGCTCGCGTGTTCGCGGATGTCGTCGACCGCAGAAGTCCCTACACTCACGCGCACTCCCTGGCTGTCGCCGAATGCGCCTTTATGATGGGCAAAGGCATGGGCCTGGATGACCTTACGTGCAGAGGGCTCCGCGTGGCTGGGCTGCTCCACGACCTCGGCAAGATGGGAGTCCCGGAGGAGATACTCAACAAGAAGGGATCATTGACCGGCGAGGAGATGTGCGTCGTCAAGCGGCACGCCTACCTCACATGTTACCTGCTGAGCGGCATCCCCCGCTTCGGCCGCATCGCGAAGTGGGCGGCTTTCCACCATGAGCGGATGGATGGCCGCGGGTATCCATTCAGGGTTGACGCCTGCGCGCTGCCGCTAGAGTCCCGGATCATCGCTGTGTGCGACGTGTTCTCCGCGCTGTCTGAGGACCGTCCGTACAGGCCTGGCCTGGCGCGGGACGAGGTGCAGCGCGTCCTCAACAGACTAGGGAGGGATGGGGCTCTGGACAAGGATATCGTCGCCCTGACCGGCGAAGCGCTGTGGGAAGTCCGCGATCTTGTGGCGGCGACTGAGAACTAGACGACTCGGCGGAGGGCTGCGCAAAGGGAGTCACCGTGTCCTTCGATCCGGCGGCCATCCGTTCCGCTTCTTCGAGGATACGGACTTTACGTGGGAGAATTCCCATCTATGAGGTGAAACAACTGAACCAGAGCAACCACAACAACAACGGCAACCACAACAACAACGGCAACCACAACAACAACGGCAACCAGAGCAACCGGGGTAACCACCCTGGACTCGCCACCGACGGCGGATATGGCGGCACAAGCAGTGGCTGGACCATCTCCGATTACAAGGACCACTGGTACGCATACATTTACGAGCAGCAGGTCGTCCAGGCCGACGAGGTGGCGTTCATACTCGAAACCATCGGCAGCGCCCCACAACGCCTGCTTGAGGTCGCATGTGGTGGAGGACGGATCCTCGCGCCGCTCGCCGCTGCCGGGCACATCGTCACAGGCTTCGATTCAGACAAAGCGATGCTTGAGCGCTGCAAGATGAGGATTCGGCCATTCCCCAACGCGAACTGCTACTATGCCGATGCAGTGGCCGGCGATTGGGGTAAGGACTACGATGTTGTGATTCTGGCGGGGAACATCCTGCTTAACATCATTTCGGACATGGACTACGCCCAGGCGCAAGCCCTGCTGATCCGGAAGGCCGCAGAGTCGCTAAAGGCAGGCGGACGGCTCTATCTGGATCTCGACTGCTACGACTGGCCGGGCGAAACCTCGTCGAACCGGCGAGAGAGGATCTGCTTCGAGGGAACCGACGATCTAGGGACCTATGGGAAGTACATCATCATCAGCGGCGACTACTTCCCGGAAACCAGGATCGACCGCAGCGGACGGCGCTACGAGATGACTCCCGCGGGCGCGCAGACGGAGGTCTTCGAGTTCGAGTCCGTCAAGCATTTCCCCAGATTGACCCAGGTCCACGAGTGGCTTGCCGCTGCCGGCCTCAAGATCGAGCAGGAGTACGGCGGTTACGACCGCAGGCCAGTGGATGAGACCAAGATCGGAAACCGGGCGATCATCTGGGCGAGGAAAGCTTAGGCGGTACGGCGCTACAAGCAGGCCCGCCAGGTGGTCAGATAGGTAGGTTGACAGGTGGGTTCGATAGGTGGGTTCGACGGGAGGTCCGACACATGGGTCCTACAGGTGAGTCCGACAGGTGGACATCTGAGGCATAGCATGCGTCGGCTCCGTCGCTCGGAGATCATAGGAGGTTTAGCCATGGCTAGCAAGCCGAGGATCAAGTTCGCCACGATCGTCTTGGACTGCCCCGATGCCCAGGCGCTGGCAGCTTTCTACTCGAAGCTGCTTGGCTGGGAGAAGACAAAGGAAGATCCTTACTGGGTCCTGATGCGGGATCCCAAAGGCGGTACCGGCATGGCGTTCCAGAGCGAGGAAGACTACGTTCGGCCGGTGTGGCCTGAGGAGCCGGGGAAGCCACAGAAGGGCGAGCATATGGACTTCCTCGTCGACGACCTTGAAGCGGCCACCAAGCACGCGTTGGAGTGCGGCGCCACACTGTCGCCGGTGCAGTACTTCAAAGGGGTCAAAGTGTTCTTCGATCCTGCCGGGCATCCGTTCTGCCTGTTCGAGGATCCGGGACACGAGTGGGAAGAGTCGTAGCAGCCCTTTTCTACCTCATATAGCCCTCACGCTGCGCGATGTCGCTCCGATCCGCCACGTTTTCGCCCTGTGGCGGGCGATTTCCGCACAAGATGAAAAACGTGGCGGGCGAAACCCGCCACGTTTCCGACCCATTGTTGGTCCCACCCGCCAGCATCGAAAAAGCTGGCGGGCAGCACCGGCCACGCCGCCCTTCTACGGAACGCAGAGTAAGATTGTCTTACAACCATATTGACATACTGATGACTTTGGAATTAGATGATGGTAGATGTCCCGACTTGTCCCAGATTCATACCTCATACAACTGTGGAGCCGAGGAGGACCGACATGAAAAGATTGAGCAAGTGCCTGTGTATCTGCCTCTCTTTGCTTCTGGCCGCGACGCTGTTGACTGGATGCGCCAAGAAGTCGAACTACCCTGAAAGGGCTATCGACCTGGTATGCCCGGGCGGCGCCGGTTCCGGTGGCGATGTCCTGCTTCGTCTTATCGCCAAGTATCTCAGTGAAGAGCTCAAGGTTACCGTGAACGTTATCAACACGACGGGCGGGGGCGGTATCCCAGCAGTTCAGAGCGTACTTGCTGCCCAGCCGGACGGCTACACGCTGATGGGTGACCAGGGACTGTCCTCCTCTTTCCAGGAATCACTGGATGAAGTGCCCTACGACATCTGGAAAGACCGGACCTACATCTGCAAAGTGGCAAGCGGCCCACAGGTTCTCTGTGGTAGCCCCGACATGGGCTGGGAAGACATCAGGGATGTGGCCGAGTACCTAAAGGCTAATCCTGACGCCGAGTTCATCTGGGGCGGGATCGGTCCGAACTCTGCCGCCAACTTTGCGGTCCTCGAGTTCTTCCTCGAGTCAGGGATCGACCCCTCAAAGACTACCGAGATACGCTATAAGGGCGGCGGAGACATCCTCGCTGCCATTGCCGGCGGACACATATTGATGGGCAGCTGCGCGGCATCCGGAGTCCCGTCCTTTGTCCAGAGCGGTAAGGTTAAACCCCTCGTGGTCTGCGGTTCCAGCCGTCTCGACATTCTCCCTGACGTCCCTTGCGCTGCAGAACTCGGTTACGAAACCCTAAACGCCGACTTCTGGATTGGCATCTCCGGTTCCAGCAAGCTTCCGGAGGACGTCGTCAAGAAGATTGACGCAGCCTGCAAGAAGATCGTCGAGAACCCGGACTTCAAGACTGACGTGGGCAAGATCGGCGCGGTCGTCAACTATCTGAGCGGCGAGGATTTCGTGACGTTCCTGAAGGACGAGGCCGCGCTGGTCAAAGAGCTCGTCAAGCTAGGAGACTAGGTGTCCGACGATGAAGACCGGCAAACACAGGAATCTCCTAGACGCTGTGACGGCAAACCTGTACCTCCCACTGCTACTGGCAGTGGGGGGTATAGGGATTTATGAAAGTATCCGCATAACGAACAAGCACCATCCCAAGAACTGGCTGGCGGGGCCAAGCGGCTTCATGATGATCGTCGGATGCCTGCTGGTGGTCGTGTTTGCCTTCGAAGTCATTATGAAGTACGTGCGCTACCGCAACAGGCGCGCGCGTGAGGACAAGGCAACGGATAACCCAGCGGATAAGCCGTCCGACAAGGCGACAGACAACGTCGACGCTGCCATGATGGCTGCGGCACAGGCGGACGCAGCTCAGGATGCGGCCGATCGCTCGGCGCCGGATGCAGCGCACGACGTGACCGCGGATGCAGCTAAGGATGCCGGCGTACAGGCCAAGCCACAAGATGCCGAAGCCCAGGTCCATGTCCGGAACATGTACTACAGCGCGGGCCTGCTCATAGTGTACACGCTGCTGATCAGGTGGGTCGGGTTCTCTGTATCGTCCTGCCTGTACCTCTTGGCCAACATGCTGCTTCTCAAGAACTCGGTCAAGGTCACGGTGATCACTGTCCTGGCCGTGTTGCTTTACATGCTGGTGGGCGCACCGGCGCTGGGGATGTCGTTCCCGCGCGGGCTTCTCGGTATATAGGGGAGAAGGAAGGGCTCCACACGGATGGGGGTTGCCGTTCTTGCTTAACTGGATCGTAAGTGGCTTCAGCGCCGTGTTTACATGGCAGAACATGTTGATATCGCTGGTAGGTTGCTTCCTCGGGAACCTTGTGGGCGTTCTTCCGGGCCTCGGTCCCACGGCATCGGTTGCGCTGCTGTTCCCATTCATGTTGAAGCTGCCGCCGCTCAGCATCCTCATATGTCTCGGAGCGATCTACTACGGCGCCATGTACGGCGGTTCGATAACAGCGATACTGCTCAACATCCCCGGAGAGGTTGCGTCGGTGCCGACTGCTGTGGACGGCTACCCGCTGGCCAGGAAGGGGCGGGCTGGGGCGGTCCTTGTCATATGCGCCCTGGCGTCGTTCGTCGGCGGCGTCCTCGCACTCGTATGCCTCGCGTTTTTCGCGCCTGCTCTCGCAGACTTCGCGCTCTCCTTCGGGCCGTTTGAGTACTTCGGCCTCATGATTTTCAGCATGTGCTGCGCCTGCGGGCTTTCTGGCGGTTCGATTTCGATGGGCATCGCTTCGGCGCTCATTGGCATCATGATTTCACTGGTCGGGATCGACACGTCCTCGACTGTGTACCGGTTGACCTTTGGCTCCTTCACCCTGCTACAGGGGTTTGATGTGGTGCCGATTGTGGTCGGCTTGTTTGGCATCGCCGAAGTGTTGGATGGCATTAGAAGTAACGTAACAGCGGTTGTGGACGCCAACGTGGAGGTCGACAGCCTGTACCCGACCAAGGAGGAGCTGCGTCTATCTAACGGTTCCACCATACGCGGCTCGGTTCTTGGGACTGCGCTGGGCATTCTGCCCGGGCTCACGCCTTCGGCCTGCACATTCATAGCCTACTCTCTCAACAAGAAACTTCTGGGTCAGCGCAACAAACCGGGCGAGGGCTCGATCGAGGGCTGCGCCTGCGCCGAGGCTGCTAACAACGCCGCGGCTATGGCCGGCTTCATCCCACTCCTGGCATTGGGAATACCGACGGGGCCGGTGTTGTCGATAGTTCTGGCTGCCCTGATTATCCAGGGCGTCATACCCGGACCGCTGATGTTCACCGTCCATATGGACCTGACGGCAGCTGTCATCGCCGCCTTCTTCATCGGCAACGTCATTCTCCTGATCATGAACATCCCGCTGGTGAAGATATGGGTCAAGATCGCGCGCCTGCCCTACAAGTGGCTGGCGCCCATGATACTGTTCCTGTGTATGATGGGCACGATCGTGATCCGTTACTCCATGTTTGACATGTGGATCATGCTCATTTTCGGTGCGCTAGGCCTTATCGCGAAACGGACGAAGTTCCCGACGTCGCCCATGGTGCTGGGGATTGTCCTGGGTAGATCGGTTGAGACCAATTTCCGCCAGGCTGCAACAGTCGGATTCCACAAGATCGCAAGTCATCCCATCGCGATTACGGCCATCCTGGCTGGCCTTCTGATGCTGGTGGTGTTCTACTTCTTCAAAGATAAGGTCCAGGACGATTGACCCGAAACCCAAAGTGACGGAGGAAATGCAATGCAACTTCCTAAACTGCAGAGATCCAGGCTCACGGATCAGGTTGCCGAGATCCTTTACAAGAAGATAACCGATGGCGAACTGAAGCCAGGCGAGAGACTGCCTAGTGAGATGGAGCTCTCCGAGCAGTTGGGCGTGGCGCGGCCGACGGTTCGCGAAGCCTTAAGCCGGCTCATCGGACTAGGGCTCGTGGCCAGAAGCGACTACAACATGATAGTGGCTGAGGCACCCGACCTCACCGTCAGGGCCGGGCTTGTGCCGCTCTTCCTGAGACAATGGGAGATCAGGGAGCTATACGAGGCTCGAATCCTCATTGAGTGCGACCTGGCGTCCCTCGCCATCATCAAGGCTACTCCCGAGAACATCAAGGAACTCCGGGAGATCAACGCCAAACTCAAGGACGGCAACCTGTCAGAGAACAGCTACTGGACTAATGACATGCAGTTCCACGCGCAAATCGCAGCGATGTCGGGCAACGCCGTCATGATCGCCATCAGTGAGATCATCAACGACATATTCAAGCGCTACCAGAGCAAGGTGGAAGAACTGCACGCCATCCAGGCCGCGACCTACAAGCACCACGAGGAGCTCATCGATGCCATTGAACGGCGGGATGAGCAGGCCGCGAGGGAGATCATCATTAAGACACTGTCCGGGTCCGAGAACGCTCTGTATGAACTCATCCGCCTCAAAGAGATGGACCCGAGCGAGCGAGGCGCATAGCGTGTCGATACTGATACACAACTGCACAGTGATTGATGGGGTCGGTGACGTCCCGCTACGGAACGCCTGGGTGCTGATCGATGACGGGAAGATCCTGCGGGTTGGCACAAGCGTGCCTGGAGACGGGGGCGCAAGCGCGACCGACGGGAAGACGACCATTGGCATCGGAGCCTCTGTCAGTGCCGGCGAGGGCGTCACCGCTGACACAGTGATCGACGCCCACGGCGGGACATTATTGCCGGGACTCATGAACCTCCATGTCCATATCCAGCGACGCCACCTGTCCAGAGGGGCGGCGCTCTTCCGTTCAGGCGCAACCGGCGTTTCGACGGCATCTGAATCCCAGCGTATGTTGCTGGCACTTAGGAACGCGTGGTACGAGCTATCGCTCGGTATCACCACGCTGAGGGACCTCACGTCTCAGACCCGGCTCGGGAGCAAGCTGAGGGATAGCCTCCAAGCAGGCATTTTCCGGGGTCCCAGGATGATCTCGTGCGGCACGGCCATCGCCTGCACCGGAGGACATGGGACTCACCGAGGATACGGCGATGCCCTGGAGGCGGATGGCCCCGACGAGGTGGCCAAGGCCGTCCGCCGGGAGATCAAGGAGGGCGCCGAGTTCATCAAGCTGATGGCCAGCGGTGGTCTAGCGGGAATGCCCGAACACGAGCATCCGGATTGGGTCGAGTACACGCTGGAGGAACTCCGAGCGGGCGTGGAAGCGGCTCACAGCCATGGGAAGACGGTGACGGTCCACGCAATGGGAGAGCAACCGCCACTCACCTCGCTTCGTGCAGGCGTAG
>CAZRRG010000029.1:0-24528 GCA_964602455.1 uncultured Eubacteriales bacterium
GTCCTGGCCTCCTCGGTAGTCCTCAACGTGGTGAGCCAGCTGGTCTCCCTTGTCGGCATCATCGCGATAGTGCTGTACCTGAACTGGAAGATGGCGCTGCTGTCGTTCACAACCCTGCCCTTCCTGGTCTGGGTGCTCACCAAAGTGCGATGGAGCCTAGAGAAGGCATGGGGAGACACGCGGAAGGCTGTCGCGGAGATCAACGCCCATCTAAATGAAACAGTGCAGGGTCTGCAGGTCATCCAGGCGTTCGGCCGTGAGGAAGCCAACAACGAGAAGTTCGCCAAGGGTAACAAGAAGTACTTCAAGGCTCACATGCGAGCCATCTTGATAGACCAGGCATTCTGGCCGCTCACCGACTTCATCGGAGCAGTGGGAACCGCTCTCGTGATCTGGTACGGCGCCAGGGAGTTCGTGGCGGGTCGCATGTCCTACGGCCTTATCGTCGCGTTTGTCGACTACCTAGGCAAGTTCTGGCGGCCCATCAACACCTTCTCCAGGGTCTGGAGCCAGGTGCTCTCAGCCATGGCTTCGGCCGAGAGGGTGTTCGGCATCATAGACCTGCAGACCGAGCAGGAAGAAAGCATGGCCATGGCCAGGAAGGCCGCGGGAGCCGAGGCGGCCACCGCGTCGACCGATGCCGAAGCCGGTGGCGACGAGCCGGTTGTAAAGCTGCAGGCCCTCCCGCGGATAACGGGCGAGGTAAGGTTCGAGGATGTCTCCTTCGGGTACCGGGCCGACATCCCGGTCCTGCATGGGGTCAACCTGCATGTGAAGCCAGGCGAGACCATCGCTCTTGTCGGGCCGACCGGGGCAGGCAAGACAACCATCATCAACCTTCTGGCCAGGTTCTACATCGCGACGTCGGGAAGGGTGCTGGTGGACGGCTACGATCTCGCCACCGTGGACCTTCCCACATACCGAAGCCAGCTGGGGATGGTGCTCCAGGACACCTTCATCTTCTCCGGCACCATCATGGAGAACCTGAGATTCGGCAAGCTTGATGCCACTCAGGAAGAGATCGAGAAGGCGGTTGAGGCTGCCTGCGCCAAGGGCTTCATCGAGCAGCTGCCGGGCAAGTACGAGGCGGAAGTCAAGGAGAGGGGCACCAACCTTTCCTCAGGGCAGCGACAGCTCCTGGCCTTCGCCAGGGCGCTTCTCGCGGATCCCAGGATACTGATCCTGGACGAAGCCACGTCCAGCATCGACCCTGAGACCGAGAGGCTCATCCAGCAGGCTATGAAGACGCTGCTTAAGGGCAGGACGTCCTTCATCATAGCCCACAGGCTTTCAACCGTAAGGGCGGCGGACCGCATCCTGGTCATCGACGACGGCAGGATCGTGGAGGAAGGCACTCACGACCAGCTGGTGAGCACCGGCGGCCACTATGCCCAGCTCTACGAGGCTCAGTTCAAGAAGCAGGAGAGGCACACAGACCACATCGTTCAGAACGGGTAGGGGCGTCCATGCGAGTAGCGCTTCCCGTCCGAAGGGTGTCCGGCGACGCAGGTCATAATCTGAGAGGCCTGCTATCGGCGGTTAGCAAGGCCGCAGAGCAGGACGCAGATCTGGTGGTGTTCTGCGAGGTATCGCTTACGGGGCTTGTCAACAACGGCGATCCATCTCACGATCTGCCGCTCGGGGTGAAGATCCCCGGCGAGGAGACAAGGCACATCGCGAATGCCGCTAAGGATAACGGACTACTCGTCGCCCTCGGGCTCTTTGAGCGCGAGGGCGATTATTCATTGACCCTCGCGGGGTTCTGAGCGGACCTGCGAAACACAATCTATCGCCACGTGACCTTTGACACGCAGCAATGATCACCCGGCGACCACTCGATTTTTCGCCGATCACCAGATGACCAATAGCGTCGCGCCTATCAGTCACCAGTAGACTAACATGTCGAAAAGTGTGGTCACGCCGTGAGCATGTCCCGGAAATGCCTCGCTATTGGTCACCAGATGACTGCACTTTTCGACACATTGGTCGTCCCTTGACATATAAGCTGCCAACTAATAATCCTGCGGTGACCCTGGCAGATTCTATTGGTCATCGCGTGCCCATTCCTTCTCCGCGAAGAAGGCTGCCCCAGGCGAGGAAGCCGACCACCTGTAGACGGGCGACGAGGTTTGGACTATCCTGTTTGTATACATTGCCTGGTGCTCAGACTGTTTGCTGCAGCAATGACGCCGAGAAAGCTGGCGAGATAATTGGAGACTTGGCGCCGCAACCTCTATGTGATGCTTTCGACAGTGTTCATCGGGCAAGCTTCCTTCACACTGGTGACGCCCTTCTTACCTTTCCTCCTGAAGTCCATGGAAGTGACTGAAAACCTGGCCACGTGGTCGGGACTGGCTTACTCAGCATCGTCCTTCACCTCAGCGCTTATGGCCCCGGTATGGGGAGCGGTGGCCGACAAGTACGGGAAGCGCTCTCAAATACTGAGGTCAGGCGTGGGAGTCGCCATCACGTATGCGCTCTATCCGTTCGCCAGGACGCCGTTCCAGTTCGTCTGCATGCGGGCGCTTACAGGTTTCCTATCGGGGTTCCTTCCGGCCTGCACGTCCCTCGTAGCGACCAACACGCCTGAGGAAAAGATGGGTTACGCGCTGGGCCTGTTCCAGGCAACCAACGCCGCAGGGACTATCTCGGGTCCTCTTCTTGGCGCCATCTCGGTGCAGCTGGTAGGAATACCGAACACGTTCAGGTTGGCGTCGGCGGTACTGCTCACCTTCACGATTGTCAGCTTCGTAATGCTGAGGGAGGATGTAGGGTCCCGGAAGGGCAGGATCAACGTCCTCGGCGACATCCTGGAGGCGTTCCGCAACAAGCAGCTGGTGATGGTGTTCATATGCCTCTTCCTGGTGCAGGCCGGGATCCAGGTCACCCAGGCAACTCTGGTGCTCTACATCGACATGCTATCCCAGGGACGGGATGCCACGGTGATAAGCGGTGTAGTGACGTCCATCGTGGGCCTGGGTACGGTGATCGGAGCCAGCCTTACCGCAAGGCGCAATGACCGGGCTGCAAGAGCAGGGACCGGCGTCCGCGCAAGTAAAGGCTTACTTGGAGTCCTGGCCTCCATGGACCACCACAGTTACTTCATGATGGGGCTCATGGGCTCCGCCGTGTTCGCCGCGGCTCAAGGCCTGTGGGTGGCGATAGTGCCTCTAGCGGCGTTTAGACTGTTTTTCGGTGTGTTCAACGGGATACTCACGGTTTCCGGTAACGTTCTCGCAGCTACTGCGGTCAGCAGGGAGTTCCGTGGACGGGCCTTTGGTGTGATGAACGGCGTGTTGCCAATGGGCGCCGTCGCAGGCCCGCTCCTGGGCGGGATCGCCGGCGACTCGCTCGGTTTGGGCAGCGCGTTCTACGTGTCGAGCGCCGTGTTCCTCGCCTCTGCCGGAGTGCTCAGAGTGTTCATCGGCCTACGTCGCCGCGCCGCCGCTTCCGGGCTGCCAGCCTCCGGTACACGGTAAGGGTCTTCTCGGCCATAACTCTGGCGTCGAACAGCTCCTCAGCCCTGGCCCTGCCAGCCTCACCCATGGCTCTCGCCATATCCGGGTCCACTACCAGGCGGACTATCGCCTGGGCCAGTGTCTTGGGTTGCCTCGGAGGCACCAGTATGCCGTTTACTCCGTCGACTATGGCTTCCGGCACACCGCCTACAGCGGTAGCGACTACGGGCAGCCCGGCTGCCATTGCCTCAATGATCGCGAGCCCGATGCCCTCGTAGTCGGAAGAAAGCACGTAAATGTCCAGGTTCTCCAGGAACGCAGGCACATCGTAGACGAACCCCGGCATCTTCACGTAGGGTTCCATCCGCAGCTCCCTGATCTTCGCCTTCAGGTCGTCCTCAAGAGGTCCGGTGCCGCCGATGATGAACCGCGCAGAAGGCTCCGATGCAAGCACCAGTTTCGCCGCTTCGAGGAAAACGTCCAGCGCTTTCTGCCTGTGGAGCCTTGCGACCGCTCCAATGAGCGGGCCACGCTTGCCTGACGGCGTGGAGGGATCGGCTTCCTCTGCAGCCGCCTTCGCCCCGTATCGCTTTGGCCGATAGGGCGTGAGGTCGATCCCGTTGGGGATGGTCGAGATCATGGAGGGCTTCACGCCCGATTCCACAAGCTCTCTCTGAACCCCTTCCGAGATAGCGATGACCCTGTCGGACAGCAGATTGTTGATGAGCCTGTTCACGAGCCGCTTGCCGAAACCGGCCGGCGGCGGGGTAATCCCTCTTGCGTCGGGGATCCTGACCTGGTTGTGCTTGGTGTAGACCACGGGGATCCCGGCCAGGCGCGCGGCGATCCTGCCGGAGAGGCAGCTGTGAGTGTGGACGACATCGGGCATCTCCCTGCGGAACACCTTGTAGAGTTCCCTGGTGAGTTTGACGCTATGGGTCACGTCCTTGCCCGAGTATATGGGCACCCGGCGGATGCCGGCGGCGTCCAACCGCTTCTGCAGTTCGCCGTCAGGGCAGGCAACTGCCACATCGTGACCCTCGAATGCAGGCTGGGGCACGAGGTACAGCAGGTACCTGCCGGCGCCTCCGAAGTTGGTATCCGTTATGACGTGGAGGACCTTCATGAGCGGCCACCTTCCACAGCAGGTTCTTGGTGCTTAATGGCGCAAGCGATGCCCGATGCAATACCTACAAGCGCCCAGAAGGCTACGGTTATCTTGGGGCTGTACCACGTGTAGTCGATGATGCCCTCCAGGAGATGCCCGCCGACAGCAGCGATGCATGCCGCCAGAAGGCCTATCTTGCCCCACCTGCCCGCTCGCGCCTTTTCCGCGAAGATCGCCTTGAATCCGTCGTAGAGCCATACGGCAAACAGGTACGCCATCGAAAGGAAACCCAGAAGCCCAACCTCGATGAGATACTGGATGAAAGTGCTGTGGGCGTGGGGAGCCGGAGTCTGGATTATCATGTACTCGGGATAGACCTTAGCATAGGCTTCGGCGCCGAGCCCAACCCCCCGCACCAGGTAATCCTTCAGCATCGCGATGGAGCCGCGCCAGATGAAGACCCTGTAAGAGTTAGAGCTGTCGGTCAGGCTGAACGACGACAGAAGGCGTTTCAGAAGGACATCGGGCGCCAGGGCAAGACCAACGCCTCCCGCGACCAGTCCGAGGGGGAGCATCCTCCAGTCGTAGAGCACTGCCAGGATGCAGAAGGAAATGGCAAACCCCAGCCAAGCGCCGCGGGAGCCGCTTAGTAGGAGACCTATCATCTGGAGGCCCGCAAGCCCCAAGAGGACAAGGCGGTCCCGCCAGTCCTTCTTGATGAGGATCAGCGCAATGGCCACCGGGAGAGCCAGTCCCATCATCTCCGCGAAGAAGACGGGATTGGTGAAGGTCCCGACGTAACGGGTGAGTTCGCCCTCAAAAGCAACGTCAACCCAGTTCTTCGGAGGCCGCCACCCGGTCAGCCTCTGGTAGATGCTCACCAGGCCGGAGAACGCCGCGCCGGTCATGAAGGGCCAGACTACCTGGACTCCGCGCCCGCGCGCGGCCGCGTCGGCTGCCATGAAGAAGACCAGGAAGTAGAAGAACCATATTAGCATGTTGAACAGGCTCTTGGACGGCACCACCGACGAAATGGTGGCTCCCACTGTGAAGAGCAGCACCGCCCCCACCGCCGCCACCATTCCGAAACCGGGCAGCGCCCAGAGCCGGGTCTCTCCGCCGTTTCTAACCTTCCGAGCCCTGTCCCACATGAACAGCCCCAGCACGCCTAGAGATACTGCCATGAGGATCTCAGTGGGAGCAACACATGCCAGCGCAAGCAGCGCTCCAAGCGCGGTCTCAACTCCGACCTTCTCTCCCCAGGGCGCGATCGCCAGCTTGGCGTAGGGCCAGAGCCATCTCATGAACAGGCTGCCTTCAGCGTAGGCGTTCGCGACGCGCGCCAGTGCAGCATAGAACCGACCTGCCAGACTGGCCTCCAGCCACCGGTCCAGCGTAGCGACCAACCTCACAACCGCAGCCGATGCCACGCTGGCGGCCTTCTCGCCGGCAGCAAATGTCACGCTGCGCCGGTAGGCGGCGGGGAATCCGCTCACTGGGAGCCTCCGAGAAGTTCAAGGGTGAGGATATTGCCGTTCACCTGGGCCCACTTGGTGGTGACGCCGATGGATGTCCCAACCCGGACCTCGACTCCGTTCACGGTTATGGTGTTCTCACCGATCCTGGCCTTGGCCTCAACGGTCACGTAGGCGTCAACGCGATCGCTTGATTTCACCTGAAGCCAGCGGCCGTCCGGTTGCATGCTCCAGATATCAGCCGGTTCTGTCCTGACTTCCTTAATGGTGCCGATCTCGGCCCCGGTCTTAAACTCAAACACCTTGCCGCCCTTGGCCAAAGCCTCAGCAGTCGTTTGGCGGATCGTGGTGACGATGATCGTGTACCTGGCCGGCTCTTCCCTGGCCGCGATTTCCGCGCCAAGGTCCCGCCCAAACTTAGCGTACCCAAACCAAGCCGCGCCCGCGACAAGCACGAGAACGATGATAAGGTCAACGATGCTGATCTTGCCGAAGACGCGACCTCGTTCGTCGAGAAAGCGCACAAAGACCCTCTCCTCTCCGCAAAGGAACGCACCTAGAAGGATTTTACCTGAAAAAACCCACTCTCTCTATAGAAGACGTGAGTTGTTGATGTCGAGTTCGAAGCGGCAACCCAGGAACTCAGCGGCGCGTTTTCCCGCCAACATCCTGGTGAGGAAGATCTCGAAGTACTCCATCACGGGGGATATGTCGGTGTCGACGGTGAGCCGCAGCGTAATAGTCTTGGTTTCGGCCTTTACTTCAAGGAATGACCTGGTCGCGGCATAGTTCACCCGGTCGTGGACGTCAAAGGTATGGATGTCCTTGTTCCTTACCCTGCTCCTGTGCACGTCCGACTTATCCGCAAGGATAACGGCGGCCGAAACGTTTGACACGGCGACGCAGGTGTCCTCCGGATCGTGGCTCCCCACAGCCCCGAGGATGACAGCAACCTCGACAGGATCCATGCCCATGTTCCGGAGGATCCTCTCGGAGATCGCGGCTCCTACCTGAGCGTGATATGCCCGTGACACCACGTTGCCTATGTCGTGCACGTAGCCGGCTATGGAAGCCAGCTCCTGCTCCCTTTCCGAGTACCCCAATCGCTCCAGCACGTTTCCGGCGATGGCCGCCACAAGAGACGCGTGCCTCACGCCGTGATCGGTGTATCCCAAAGCGCCAAGGTGGGCGTTCCCGGCTTCCAGATACGAGGCTATCTCGTGGTTCTGCTTTACGTCGTCCAGTGTCACGATTCGATCTACTTGGCCCACTTCATCATCTCCGCGGAATCCAGGTACTCCTGGTATATCGGGTTTAGCACGAACTTGCCCCCGGCGAGAACCTCGTAGTCCCAGGGGAACATCGCGTACCCAGGCGTCTCGATCCCGTACCAGGTGGGCTTCCAGGACTCGGTCCCCGCCCATATGGAGGCTGTCTTGACGACACGAGCGTTCTTCTTCTTGCAGTCGGCGGTTACCGATCTCATGGTCTCGCCGGAGAGGACCATCTCGTCCACAACCAGGACCCGTTGGCCCGCCACCTTTTCCGTCACTGAGACAACCATCCTTGGGACGTCGGAGATGATCTCGCCCCTGTGCCTCCGGGTCACAATGCAGGGGTAAAGGTCTACTCTCAGGATCGAGGCGATTATGGTAGCCGGGATGAGCCCGCCTTTGGCTATCCCGACGACAAGGTCGGGACTCAGGTTCTTGTGCGCGGCCACAGCGATGTCCCGGCAGATGGACTCAACCTCAGCCCAGGATATCCGGTATGATGGCTCCTGCACGTACTTTACTTCCATTGGTCGTCGCTCCCGCCGTCGCCAAATCCCAGGTCCCTGAACAACCGGCCGGCTGCTTCAAACCGCCTCTTGGCCTCTTCCTTGTCTCCTTCGGCAAGAGCCAGGCTCCCGTAGAGGGACTCCAGGTGAGCCAACTGGTAGGCCCCGGCTCCGGGCTTCAGGTACGACTCCTTCACTTCGTCCAAGAGCTGCCTTGCCTCAGCAAGATCCTTGCGAAGCAGGATATGCGCTTCAGCCATGCCGAGCATCGCCAGCGACTTGCCTTCGGCTGCTTCCCGTGCCTTTCCGCGGGAGCCGACCCTGTCCCAAAGAGTAGCGGCTTTCTGGTAGAGATCGATGGCGGTCTCCAGATGCGCGGCCCTGCAGCACTCGTCAGCGCCGGCGAGGACGCAGCAGAGGTCGGCTGTGGTCTGGCTCACCCACGCCAGAGACCGCTCGTCCCTGGCTTTGGCGGCCAGGGTCATCCCCGTTTCCCCAAGCCGCAGACCTTTCTCCAGGTACGCAAACGCTGAAGACGGATCGACGATCGCGAGGTCGCGGAGCACGGCCTGTTGGCTGCTAACAGCCTGCGCGAGTTCTTGGGGATTCTTCGCCTTCTCCAGCAACCTGACTTCCTCATCGTAGCACGTTACAGCTCTGCGCAGGTCCTCGACGGTGCCAAGCAGATGCAGCGACGCCCCCATGCCGTCGAGGGCCAGGGGAAGGTTCTCGGTGTCTCCCTCGGCACGCAGGGACTCCGCCGCGCTTGCGAAGAGCTCCAGCGCCTCACGGGCATGCTGCCTGCCTTCAGTAAAGCTCTTCTGGTAGGCCTTCCACCCGTGTGAGATGCGCGATAGCCAAGGGTATTCGGTCTTTGACTCGCTACGGATCATGTATGTCACCGCTGGTAGTGTTCCCGATGCCCCCCGCCAGTTCCTTCCTTCCACCCTTAGGAGGAATCCCGCCTGGAGCGCCGAATATGATCTGCAGTGAAAGGAGGTGGTGTCCGAGTGCCATGTAACACTTCGCTACTCGGCGCCTCCAATCCCAGCGGGAGATCCGCCGGGTAGCGCCAAGGACGAAAACCCCCGGGCTTGCCCGGGGGTTTATCATTACGCCGATTCCATTTCGTCGGGTTCTTCTCCGCGGTCCTTCTTCTGGCGGTACCTCTCCATGCGGTCCAACTCCGCCTTCCTCAGCCTGATGGCCTTTGGAGTGACCTCCACCAGCTCATCATCCTTGATCCACTGAAGCGCGTCCTCCAGCCCCATGACCTTGTGCGGGGTGAGCCGCAGGGTTTCATCGGAACTGGCTGCCCTCATGTTGGTGAGGTGCTTCTTCTTGCACACGTTGATGTCCAGGTCCCTGGGACGCGAGTTCTGCCCGATGATCTGGCCGGCGTAGACATCTTCACCGGCGCCCACGAACAGGACACCGCGATCCTGCGCGTTGTGGAGGGCGTAAGTCGTGGTTGACCCGGTCTCCCAGGAGATCATGGCACCCTCGCGCCTTGTCACGATCTCGCCGCAGTAATCGCCGTAGTGGTCGAACACATGATGCATAATGCCCAATCCCTTGGTCAGCGTCAGGAAGTTCGGACGGAGTCCCATGATACCCCGGGTCGGAATGGAGAAGTTCATGCGAACTCGCCCCGACGCGTCGGGATGCATATCCAGCATCTCAGCCTTCCTCGGACCTAGCTCCTCCATGACCTTGCCCATGAACTCCTCGGGCACATCCATAGTGAGGTACTCGTAGGGCTCCATTTTCTTGCCGCCGGCCGACTTCAGGATGACCTCGGGCTTGGATATGGCCATCTCATACCCTTCACGCCTCATGGTCTCTATCAGGATCGAAAGGTGCAGTTCACCGCGGCCGCTGACCTTGAACGAGTCGGGATCCTTGGTGTCTTCGACCCTTAAGCTCACGTCCTTCTGCGCTTCCCGGTACAGGCGGTCTCGCAGATGCCGGGACGTGATGTACTGGCCTTCCTTCCCGCAGAACGGGCTGTCGTTAACCTTGAACGTAACGGTGATGGTCGGTTCCTCTACCTTGATAGGAGGCAGCGGCCTGGGATCCAGGGCGTCTGCGATGGTCTCCCCGATGTTCAGGTCCTCGATGCCGGAAAGGGCTGCGATGTCGCCCGCCTCAACGCTGTCCACCTCGGTCCGCTTCAGCCCCTGGAAGATCCAGAGGCGGGATATCCAGCATGATAGCCTGGACCCGTCCAAGCGACAGAGGGTCACGTTCTGCCCTTTGTTGAGGGTCCCGGCCTCTACCCTTCCGATAGCGATTCGCCCCACGTAGTCATCATGGGCAAGCGTGCTGACCATCATCTGTAGCGGCTCGTGGGCCCTTGCCACAGGCGCCGGCACGTGGTCGATTATGGCGTCGAGCACGGCGAACACGTTGCCTGTCCTTGCGGGCTCGGATGATGCCTGGCCTTTCCTGGCTCTAGCTTCTTCGGCGTAGGCCTGGGCTTCTGCCAGGTCGGCGGTAGCGAACCCGGTCCTGGCGTCGGTGTAGACAACCGGATAATCAACGTCTTCGTCCCCTGCCCCCAGGTTCACCAGGAGATCGAATACCTCGTCGTTGATCTGCTCCAGGCGCGCATCGGGCCTGTCGATCTTGTTCACCACAAGGACCAGCTTGAGGTGGTGGTCCAGGGCCTTTTGCACCACGAACCTGGTCTGAGGCATCGGTCCGTCGCAGGCGTCCACCAAAAGCAGCGCCCCGTCGACCATGCTCAGAGTGCGTTCTACCTCGCCGCCGAAGTCCGCGTGGCCCGGCGTGTCAACGATGTTTATCTTCACGCCCTTGTAACTAATGGATGTGTTCTTGGCGAGAATGGTGATGCCTCGCTCCCGCTCCAGCTCATTGGAGTCCATGACGCGCTCCTCCACGACCTGGTTTTGCCGGAACGTCCCGGTCTGGCGGAGAAGGGCATCGACAAGCGTGGTCTTTCCGTGGTCCACGTGAGCGATGACGGCGATATTCCGTATTTTGTCGTTGCGTGAAGTCGAACTCATAGATATCAACTCAACTCTCTATCTGGGTGCCATAGGTTATCGTCCGAGCACAACGGTCAATTATACAACGTCTCGAAGTCTTTGGCACTCATCTAGTGTGGTCCTTTTCGCAATTTTGGGTCGCTCAACAGAAGCATAGGTGCTAGAATGAGGAACATGGATGAGATAAGAAGCCGGCTATCCAAGGTCGGCGCCTTGGGAAACCGCATAGCTGAAAGCCTAAGGGCGCAGACGCTGGTCAGATGGGTGGGCATCCCCTTCCAGAGGTTCTTTGACACTAAGGGGGGCACTCACAAGTTTCTGACCGAGAAGGCTGTCGAGATCCTGCGTTCCGACGGCTTTGCCGAAGCCCACGCGTTCCTCAGCGGTTGGCTGGATACGATAATCCGCGGGAACTACTGGGCCGATACCCTTTGGATGAACGCGACCCACCACTACAACCCCAAGACAAAGCGGGGGCTGTGGATCTGGACAGGCGCGGCGGAGCAGATCAGGAACTGGTGGAACCAGTCCCTATCTCAGTGGAGGAAGGGCAACCTTGAGAAGTCCCTCTTCATGCTTGGCGCCTGCCTTCACATAGTCCAGGACTGCTGCCAGCCTTTCCACTCCAACGGTATCGCGTTGGGTCGGCACCAGAAGTACGAGAAATGGGCAGACACCCACAAAGAGGACTACGGAGTGAGCGAGGGAGGCCTCTACGGGGTCTCACTCAAAGCAGAAGGTTGGGCCGTCGCCAACGCCGAGGCGTCCTGCATGTATCTGGACGACGTGGCCAGCATGGAAGAGACCCGTATGGACAAGGCTACCAGGGTGCTGCTTCCCCGGGCGATGCAGACGTCGGCCGGGTTCTTGAACTACTTCATGGAGAACGTCGTGGCGCCGGCAGCCATCCCTGAGAGGAAAGTAGCTGCCGGCTAACAGTTGCCGCCCGCAAGCACCCGCGCGTACGGTTACTTAAGCGATACAATCACGTCCACGCTTGCTTTGTCCCGTCCCGATACCTTCACCGTGTCGCCAACCTGGAACGACCACAGACCGGCTGACTCGCCCGCCTTAATCGCGGTCACTGGGCTGGCAATGGTGATTGTCCTCCGGGTGGTCTTGTCCGCGATAACCATGGTGCGGTTAGTCTGGGAAATCGATTCTATCGTGCCCTGGAGCTTGAAGGGCGGAGCGTAGTTCCGCGTAGCCCAGACTACGCTCAGATTATCGTATCCAAGGTGAAGCACGACTTTGTCGCCGGGGAACAGTGTCGAGACAAGGCCGTCCTGGCGGAGCACCCAATCGGCAAACCAGGCATCCTTGGCGTAGGAGTAGGTAACCAGGCCTCCGCCGTCCCTGCGCACTGTTATTTTATAGCCCTCGTTCCAGATCACCGTCCCGGTGACGGTGGTCTTGTAACTGGCTTCGGACTGCACTTCGATGTAGTTGACCGTTCCGGCGGTAGCCGCGACCAGCACCCGCGAACCCGGAGTGAGGTCCTCGCCTGCCGCAAGTCCGGTGACAATGAGATCGGATGCCGGGGCGAACTTGCCAAACCCGCTGAAGTAGTAGTAACCGTCCTCTTGCCCAAGGTACACGCCGGAGAACCTCACATCGTTCATCAGCAGTACCTCTCCGAAGGCGATGCGCCGGTTCTCGTCTACCCACAAGCGGACCCTGTCGCCATAGTTGAGTTTCGTTGCGGCCACCGTACCCTTATCCCGAGCGTAGAAGAGCTCTACATCGCTTCCGGCCTGTATGGTGTAACCCTGGAGGGCAAATCCCCTGTACTCCTGGAACGTCTTTGCGCCCTTAGCGCCTGTTGAGAGGGTTACAGCTTGGACTTCGGTCGTGCCTTTGGGGCGGCTCTGCACCCAGACAAACCTCACGTCGCGGGAATGGGGTCCCGACGCGACAGCCACGTCTCCCACCTTGAGGTCGTAGAAGTCACTGCGGCGGGTGTCGACAAAGACGATGGTCTCGGTGGATATGTACAGGTCCTCCCAGGAGGGCGCGACCCTGATGACTGCGCCCGATACCGACCCGATGGTACCCTCGGCGGATGCACCCGCTTTCCAGACGTACTCCGCCCACACCGCCTGTCCCCTGGAGTCGACGTAGAACTTGAGTCTGGACCCGTTGGGCACGCTTGCGACAGTCTCTTTCTTCCGGTTGGAGGAGTCCACCACGACCAGGTTGTCGGGGATGCTGATTAGGAGCGTCGAAGTGTCCCCAAAGACTCTATACCCCGTAGTTGTCCTGACGAGGAATCCCTCAAACGGCCAGTTGTCGGCCAGTTCCTCTTCGATCTTTACCTTCTTGATGGAAGACGGAGAGTCGCCGTACACGGTCACGGTATCGCCTGCGTCTACTCGCCCTATGGGTACGTATCCCGTCTCATCCACCGCCACAGCGTCGCTGGCGAGGATGCACTCGGTCCATTTGTCTCCGAGGAAGATGGAGGCTCCCAGCCTGGCCATTACCACGCCTTTCTGGGTGTAGGCGTAGTCTGTGGACCCCGAGCCGGAGTTCGAGCCGGAACCCGAGCTGCCACCCGTCCCACCTGTGGGCGGTTCCGTTGTTCCGGGCTTCTTGACCAGCGTAAACGGCAGCGGCTGGTCCACATCGCGGATCACGAGGACCTGCGACTTTCGCGGATAGTATCCTTCCAAGGCAACCTGCAACTCATAGGTTCCCGGCCTGAGCGGGACAGTGGCAGGGGTAACGCCGACCGGCTCGCCCGACACATACACTGTCGCTCCCGACGGGATTGTCGACACGCTGATCGTCCCCGTGACTTCGGAGAGTTCGGCTTCCACCTTGGTTTCTTCCTGTGAGGACACCTGTACCGGGAAGCTCTTCTCGATGTAACCCTCGGCCTTCACCATCACAAGCCGTTCTCCGGGCGCCGCGGTGAGGACTAAGGGAGTCTTGCCCCGCAGGGCGCCGTCAACATACACCCTGGCGCCCTCAACGTTTGATAGTACGGCCACAGTGCCGGCCTTCTGCTGTATGTCGAGGACGGCAACCTCGTCGCCGTGCCCTGTAAGCGTTACGATATCTCCTGTATCTACTGTGCCTTCCAGGTCATCGCCGGTGCTGGAGGTGAGCTCGCCTTTGGACAGGACGAGCGTCCCCCCAATGAAGTAGCTAGCGCCGTTCAGGACTATCTCGCGCTTTCCCTTGACCTCAGCGCTTCCTTCAACGCGAAACCCGCCGGGCTGCTCCTCGATCTTCGTTATCTTGCCTTGCGGGTTGATCGTTATCTTGACAACCTTGGGCGTCGCAAGGTCGAGCGCAAACAGCTCGGCCTTCACCTTCTTGCCGGACGCACCTAATATCGTCACTCGTTCAGCCAAGGGGATGTCGACCGTCACTGCGGATGGGTCTTCCGAAGCGAACTTGTCTAGAGCTCCGGATGGGAGGCGGTAGGCAGTAAGGTGCTCCTCAGTGATACCGGTCGCGCAGACAGTGGCTGCCTGGCTCCTCTTGGCGGTGTAGTACTGGGCGCCCAAGAAGAACGCAGCGGATACGAGCGCGACTCCTAGGACCAATCCGATTAGGGACCCCGTTCCCTTCTTACCGCTCTTGTCTTTGGGATCTCGAGGAACCCTATCTCGTGTGTTCTTGCGAGCCAATAGAACCCCCCCTTCTCTTCTATCGTTCAAATGGCGGGGAGGATGAGACGGGGGACCCAGGCGCTCGTATACCGTCATGTAACTAACCGCGAGGGGGATTACTCATGCTTATCACCACGACACCGATCGTTGATGGGTACAAGGTTGGCAGCTACCTCGGCATTGTGGCGGGGGAAGTGGCGTTGGGGACCGACTTCGTGAGAGACTTCGTGGCCGGACTGGCGGACTTCTTCGGCACAAGAACTGCCGCCTACGAGGAAAAACTGGGCGAAGCAAGGGCCGCGTGCCTCAAGGAAATGGGCGATCGCGCGGCCAGACTGGGGGCCAATGCCGTGATCGGCGTCAAAGTCGACCACGAGATACTGCAAAACGGTATGATGCTGGTCATATCCAGCGGAACCGCAGTGACGCTGGAGAGAGCCGGCCAGGGTTAAGGATCGACAGCGCTACCGCCGCGTGTAGGAGGGCGGCCTCTTCTCGAGAAACGCCTTCATGCCCTCCTTCTGGTCGGCGTGTGAGAAGCACTCGGCAAACAGGCGCCTTTCAAGCAGAAGGCCGTCTTGTGCGGGCAGGTCAAGCCCCTGCGAGACGGCTTTCTTGATCTGGCGCAAGGCGAACGGCGACTTCTTGCCGATCTCTTTGGCGATAGCCAGAGCCCCGGAAAGGGCTTCGCCCTCGGGCACCAGCCGGTCCACAAGCCCTATCCTGAATGCTTCCTCGGCATCGATGATCCGCCCTGTGAGGGCGAGGTCGAGCGCTCTCGAAAGACCGACCAACCTGGCGAGCCTCTGGGTACCGCCAAAACCCGGTGTGATGCCCAGTCCAACCTCGGGCTGCCCGAACCTCGCGTTTCTCGCGGCAACCCTTAGGTCGCAGGCCATGGCGAGCTCATTTCCGCCGCCCAGGGCGTACCCGTTCACGGCAGCGATAGCCACGATCGGCAAGGCCGCGATCCTGGAGAACAGCGTCTGCCCGAACGCGGAGAACTCGGCAGCTTCCACGGGGTTCATCGGCTCCATGGCCGCGATGTCGGCCCCGCCGACGAAAGCTTTGGGTCCCTGCCCGGTGATAATCAGGGCAGGGGCGGAGTCGCCGGCCTCGATTGCATCCAGTACCGCGGCCATCTCCTTCAGGACCGTCCCGTTCAGGGAGTTGAGGACCGACGGCCGGTTCACGGTTACTACCAACGCGTCCTGGTGTGACTCTACAAGGATGGTCTCGAACGAAGAGAAGTCCCGTATGTCCATACCTTGGTCTCTCCTATCCTGTCATCGCGCGGCGCCGGCAATCGGACTACTTCCGCTTTGCGATGCTCTCCCCCAACCTGAAGTAGTTGCCCCGGAAGTATGCGACGGGATCCATCTTGGCAGGATCGATGATCCCCTCGGTGAGAACTGAGGAGTCCGCGTGCACCGTGACTACTTCGCCTATGAAGAGGTCGTGACTGCCCAGGGCGATCCGGTCCTTGACCTTGCACTCGATGTTGACGGGGAACTCCGCGATCAAGGGAGCGCGGACGCTTTCCCCGCGCACCGGAGTGAGATTAGCCTTCGCGAACTTGTCCTCGGTCCTTCCGGATACCGTGCCGCAGTACTCCAGCACACTCACCTGGTCCGCTTTCGGCAGGTTGACTACAAAGTCCCCGTACCTCTGTATGAGTCCGTAGGAAAACCGCGTCGGCCTTACGCCGATCGCAATACACGGAGGCTCGGATGAAGCCGTCCCCACCCACGCCAGGGTAATCGCGTTCTTCTCCCCACTGATATCGCCGCATGTTACGAGCACAGCGGGAAGCGGGTACAGCCATGTGCCTGCCGCCAGGATCCTCTTGTTTGTTTCTGCCATCCCTAACACCCCTTTCAGGTTGCGTAACGCTCTTTCGAGTTATAAACTCTACGCATACAGAAGTATCTCTGTATCACCGGATAGCCAAAAAAGAAGGGACACAATAGTTGAGCCTCACTACAGAACGCATCAGGCAAACAGAACCTTGCCTCTCCAAAACTGAGACCAGGAAAGTCGTCTGGCAGCTCGCGGCGCCGACTCTCACGGAAATGGTCCTCGTGTCTCTGGTCGGGATGGCCGACATGATACAGGTTGGCAGAGTGGGAGCGGCGGCCATCACGTCCGTCGGGCTCACGAACCAACCTATGATGCTTCTCCAGTCCGTCTTCCAGGCGCTCAACGTCGGAACAACAGCGTTGGTCGCCAGGTTTATAGGGATGGGCAAACCCGAAGAAGCATCCAATACAATCAAACAGACCTTCTACGTGACTATTCTTTTGGGCCTGATAGTATCCCTCTTTGCCGGCTCCTTCGGCGGCTCGATCCTTAAGTTCATGGGCGCCGAACCCGACGTCATCGCAGTGGGCACCCCCTACTTCCAGGTGGTGGGGTTCGGCTTCATCTTCAACGCCATTTCCATGGCCATAGCCTCCGGCCTGCGGGGAGCCGGCGACACCCGCACTCCCATGACCGTTAACCTGGTAGCGAACCTGGTCAACGTTGTCTTCAACGCCATCCTGATATGGGGCCTGTTCGGGTTCCCGAGGTGGGGTGTCTTTGGCGCGGGCGTAGCTACCACGCTCTCGCGGATCGTGTCCGCAGTGTGGTTCACGGTGATCGCCGTAAAGGGCGAGAAGATGATCAAGCTTAACCTCAAGGAAAGGTACAAGCCCGACAGTGAGATCCTCCGCCGCATCTACCAGATCGGCTTCCCCGCGGCAATGGAGCAGCTGGTGATGAGGTCCGGCCAGGTTATGTTCGCTAAAGTCGTATCCGCTCTGGGCACGGTAACTTTCGCCGCACACCAGGTGGCAATGAACATCCTCAGCCTGACCTTCATGCCCGGACAGGCTTTCGCGACCTCGGCTACCACGCTTGTGGGCCAGTATCTCGGCGCCGAGCGTCCGGACGATGCTGAGCGTTGCGCAAACACCTCCAGGAACATGGCCATGGCAATAGGTGTGTTCATGGCGTTTGTCTTCTTGTTCTTCGGCAAGCAGATCGCATGGCTCTACTCCGACGACATGAATGTGGTTCTAGTTTCCGCTCTTGTGCTGAAGATATATGCGTTTGCGCAGCCTGCCCAATCTACCCAGTTTGTGTTAGCCGGCGGATTGCGCGGCGCCGGCGATACAACCTACCCGCTTTACTCGACGGCCGCCGGCATGTGGATAGGCCGCGTGGTCCTGGGATGGTTCTTCGTCAACGTGGTGGGTATGGGGTTGCCGGGAGCTTGGTTGGGGATGGCCATCGACCAGTCCCTAAGGGCCGTCCTGATCTTCCTGCGCTTTAGGACCGGCAGGTGGAAGACCATAAAGGTCTGGGAAGGCAGGGCTACGGCTCACCAGTCCGCCAGGACTCCGTAGGTCCCGCACTCCTTCAGCTTGTCGACGGCGGCGTCCATGACTGCCCGCGCCGCGGACAGGTACATGGCCGTTCCGCTTGCCGACTTGCGGCCCTGAGCTATACCTTCCTTGTACTTGGCGACGTGCATAGCGAAGGACTGAGCCGCTGTGACCAGGAAGTGGGTGTTCACGTTGTTCTTGCCGACAAGCCCCCGGGCGATGGCCTTGGCGCCCGTCCCTCCGTGCTGGGCAAAGGGCACGTACCGCCCGGTCACGCGGATAATCTCCCTCTGGACGTGCTCGAGCCGGACCACATCCGGCTCATGCTTTACGGCAGTCGGCGCGGCATGCTCCATCCCTATTGGGTAGGAGATGCCTTCGGCGCCGGTATACTGGACGAACCCGGCTACCTGGCGGGCGAACTCCGCCAAGTCCTTTCCTGACAAGGGTTCATAGGTGTCTTCCGCCCCGGCTTGCCCGGTGGCTCCGAACTCCGCCTCGATGATGGCATCGCTTCCCAGTTCCCGGACCATGTCCACAACTTCCCTTGTCACGGCGAAGTTCAGCGCGGGCGGGGTTTCGCCGGTATCGATCATGGCCCAAGCCGGCTTCATCTCCTCGATGACGGCCATGAAGCCCATGAGGGCCTGCCTGTACTCCTGAGAGCAAAGGTAGGCTTCGTAAGCTATGGTGTCCTCGACTGAAGGCCGCCTAATCCCGCACTTCTCGGCAGCCGCAATGGCCTCGTGGAGACGCCTTCTGATCTCGTCGCCCGAAGGGCAGGGGGCCGGCTGCGTATCCGGGTCGTTGTCGGCGAACAGGGCTTCCCCAATATCTGGGACCGCATAGTGGTCCAGGCCAAGGGCAACAAATCCGGGATGGTATATGGACTCGTAGGATTGACATATCGTCGTGAAAAGTCGCGCGCCGTGACTCAAGTCGGCGACGGCGGACTCTGTCTTTGACCGGAGCCCTCTGCCGAGGGTTTCGAGAGCCGCTCCGCTTGCCTGGACGATCATGGGGGACCCGCCATCCAGGCTCGCGGCGTGGTAGAACCCGGCTGCTTCGATCTCGAGGGGGTAGTTGCCGTTCACCGCGAGGATGGTCTTGCGCTGTTCATCGCGACGCAGCGTCAGGTCCGGCGCAAAAGGGCATAGCCGGTCGAAAAGCGCGCGCAGTTCCCGCCCGGTGACGGTCTTCCCTGCACGGGTGTCGCTTTGTGCCATGAGAGAGCCGCCCTTTCGACCTGCGACCGGGGGGCTAGCCGGTTCCTCCCACCACGATGGGAAGGGCGCCCGCCAGCACTCTCACGGTAACAGGGTAAGTTACACGAACAGTATCACCATCGACGTGGCAGGGGAAACCCTCTGGGGCATCTACCGACAGTCTCGCGGCGGTGCCCATGAGAACTCCGGGTTTCCCGACGTGCTTTCCCGACCGCACAAGGAACACAAGGCCAAACAGCGCCCTTCTCGGGACCCCGTGGAGCATTGCCCAGTTGAGGAGGCCGTCGTCGATCTTGGCTCCCGGGTTAACCTTCATCCCGCCCCCGTACATCTCGCCACTGGTGACCGAGAGCAGCCACATCCGGTCGCGCTCTACAGGTCCGGCATCGTCTATGCCGATCGTGAACTTACCTGGGTTGAACACGAAGAGACCCCGGAGCGCCTCGACCATGTAGCCGATGGGGCCGACTTTCCCCGTACCCCTCTTGTTCACGTTCCCGGTCACATAAGCGTCATACCCAAAGCCAAGCGAGTTGGCGGCATAGCGGCGGAAGCCCTGTGAGTCCGAGACCTCAAGCACGTCAACCTCGCGGAGCGAGGGCGCCGCAAGAGCGTCCACCGCGTGCGTCCAGTCCGTGGAGAACCCGCCGCCCCCCAAGAAGTCATTCCCCGTGCCTGCGGGGATGACGGCCAGCTTGAGGTCCTCGGGAATCCTGCCGTCGTACCTGGTGAACATCCCGTTCACGACCTCACTCAGCGTCCCGTCTCCACCCATGGCCGCAATAGTGCGGTACCCGTTCTGATAAGCGTCCGCGGCCAGCTCCAGGGCGTGGCCGGGCCGCTCGGTGAGAACAGTCTCGAACTCCACACCGTTTTTCTTGAGCCGGTACTCCACCTGCGGCCTTAGGGCTAAGGATCTGCCGTGGCCTGCCACAGGGTTCAGGATTATGAGTGTCTTCTCAGGTGCGACCAAGTGTGTACCCTCTCTCTACGCAGGCAGGTGGCTGGACGCCCACGATATGCCCAGTTTCATCAATCTTTCGGCAGTGGGAACACCGTTCTCATCGAACCCGGAAAGAGCGTAGGCCGTCTTCTTGGCCCTCTCCCAATCCTCGGGATCCGAGGCCTTCCCCGCAAGCGGACCCGAGGTAAATGGCTGGAAGAATCTCTTCGGCAGGACCTCGTCGGAAACGTCCATGCCTTCTCTCAGGTTAAACACCCTGGCCATGACATTGGCCCGCTCGGCAGCTGCCAGCATCTCGGCCCAAGTCGTTGTCCACCCGGTGGCGGCGCGAGCGATCTGCTCTTTCTGCACCTGGCTCCAAGGCACGAACTGGCATATGACAGCCATGTTGCCCCATGTACGGAGGTTGGTCACGGTCAAGGCCGCATTTATCTTGTTGGGAGACAGGTCGTAGATGTCGAAGGGACCCCCAACCACACCCAGCGACTTGAGGTCCTGGACGGACGCACCGGCCTTAGCGAACGCCGTGTCGTGGAAGTTGTGGCAGTGGTCCGCTCCGGTGGGTGACAGCGCGTATCCGACTCCGAGGGCGGGCTTCATCCGGGGTTCGTGCATCGGTATCTCCTGGCCCCGGACTTGCATCGCGAACTCTATAGATCCCTTTCCTATTCTATTCGCCATCTCCCGGGTCCCCAGCGCTAGCAGATCGCCGAAGCCTTTTCTTTCCGCGAGCACCGCAACCGCTTCGATGGCCGCCGCGGCGTTGCCGAAGCGCAGCTCCAGACCGCCTGTGTCTTCCTTCGTGATCAGTCCCCTCTCGAAGCACTCCATGGCAAAACCAAGGGTGACTCCTGTGGATATGCTGTCGAGACCATAGGCGGCGCACATCTCGTTGAGTTTGATAACGGCGACCAGGTCGTCAATACCCAGCACCGAACCCAATGAGCCCAGAGACTCGTACTCGGGCCCGCCATACTTTGGATCTACCTTCCAGGGCTGTTCGGCCTGGACGACCCTCTTGCACCGGACCGGGCAAGCGAAGCATGTCTCTCGCCCGATGAGAACAGTGTCGCGCATGGTGGTGCCGGTTATCTTCTCGGCGCCCTCGAACTGGCCTTCCATGAAGTTTCGGGTCGGGAGGCCTCCCGCCGTGTTGTTGCCGGTCACGATGCCGGTTGTACCCAGGTCCGTCATGCCGCCGGCAAGTGTGGGGGCATTCTCCACCATCCACTTGGCCAAGTTGCGGATAGTCTCGGGGTCCGCCGAGGGTACCGGCTTGGTTCCCCTGGCGGCGACGGCCCGCAGGTTCTTGGAGCCCATCACAGCGCCCATACCGGTCCGGCCGCAGAAGTGAGTGAGGTCGTTAACAACGCAGGCGTACCTGACCATCTTCTCGCCGGCGAGGCCGCACTGCGTCACACGGACGTTCCTGTCGCCTACCTCTTCCTTGATAAGGTCCTCGACCTCGCCTGTGGTCTTTCCCCAGAGGTGAGAGGCATCCCGTATCTCGGCCTTGCCATCCCGGATGTACAGGTACACAGGCTTGTCAGCCTTGCCCTTGACCACGATCGCGTCGAAGCCCGCCCGCTTCATCTCAGCGCCGAAGAAGCCTCCACCTTCGGCGTCCCCGTACCCGCCCGTGAGGGGCGACTTGCCGCCGACAGAGTTCCTGCCCGACCCGGCAAGCGGGAGACCCGTGATGGGGCCCGCCGCAAACACCAACAGGTTTTCGGGACCCAGCGGATCGGCTCCTACGGGCACTTCGTTAAGCAGGTAATACGCGATGATCCCCCGGCCACCCCAGTAGGTCCTGTAGAAGTCCTCGTCCTTCTCCTCGACCCAGGTCCGGCGATCCGTGAGATCCACGCGGAGTATCTTTCCTTGATATCCTGGCATAGTGCTTGCCCTCCCTTTGGAACGATGCTGCCGGGTAGAATTTCGACTCGATATGGCCCATAACCTTTGGCAGAACCAATGATTACGCGACAAGCGGAAGAATACGCTGGTCTTGAGGCTCTTGTCGCCGGGAGAGGAGTAGTGCATGGCTCAAAACGGCCTTCACGGGATAATAGGACTCAACCTTGCAAGGATCACCGGCAAAGGGACACGGGAACCCGAATCCGCGATCGCAACGAGGTCTTTCGCCTATGGTTTCGTGATGGGAAACGTACTGCCCGACATCGACCTGCTCGCCTTGGGCATAACGTACCTGTTCAAACCCCAGCTTGCGATGAAGATGCACCGGAGCGCTACGCATAGCGTCTTCACCATAGCGATGGTCACGTTCCTCGGGATGCTTCTTTCGAGCACAAGGAGCGGCAGGGCGTTCTTCCGTGGTCTGGGCACGGGCATGCTGTGCCACTCGTTCATCGACATCTTCCTATGGCTTTCGCCTATCGACATCTTGTGGCCTCTCGGCTACTTCGGCGTGAGGAGCGAGATCAACCTCTGGGCAGGCATAAAGGTCCCTGTCCTGTGGAACAACCTCCTGGGGTCGACCGACTTCTTGATGGTTGCCCTGTTCTTCAGGTACCTCGGCTGTCTCGCGCGCCGGTATGGGACCAACGCCCGCTTGTTGCCGAGGCTGCGCGCGTTCGCTCTCTTCCACTGGGTGTGCTTCCCGGTCTACATCGCGCTCTCGTTCTTCCTTAGCCGGACAGCATACGACATCGCCCAGTACTCGGTGATCATCCTGGTGTCCATACCGATGACCTGGATGGCCGTGGTCGGCTCTCGCCCAACCATCGAGAGATTGTGAAAGGAGCCTGCCGCGCGGCAGGCCCCTCCGGTTGAACGAACATGCATGGCCAGAGCGTCGCTAAGGCGATCAGCCGAGCACTACCTCCGCCGTCGCGAGACCGGCCCTGGGTCCGCCCACTTTCAGCGTAAGCGTATCGCCCTTCTTACCCTTGACGATCCACGTCACCTTGCGATCCCTGGCGCCGGCCCCTCCGCGGAAGTAACCCATCCAGAAGCCGCCGGTGGCGCCTGAGCGCCCCTCAAGGTGGCCGATCTCCTTCTTGGCCTTCCCTACAACTCCGGCTGCCCCTAGGACCTCTGCCTTAAGCGGCTCAGCTTTGTTCAGCACCTGTGCCTGGTAGCTGCCGAACGTGGGCAGGAAGCCAAGGTTGCTGACCAGGACGCTTACCTCGTACACGCCTTCTCCGACCTGCTTGGCCTCGGCCTTGCTCAGCTGGAGTCTCGGCAAGCACGCCATAGCCCTCAGGGAGAACATCATGTTCTTGTGGCACTCAGCCTCGAGGTACGACGGCGGCGCGTTCTGCACCACGAACTTCGTGTGCCACCCGCCGATCTCGACCGGTCCCAGCTGCGGGTGCTCGAACGGTCTCCAGTTCTCCCACCCCTTGCCGCCGAGTTCCTTGTCGTTCCAGGCCAGGAGCTTCAGGAACTCCTCATCCTGCTCCTTCTGACTCTTGTTCCGGCGTGGCCACTGCTGGACGCCGGCTCTCTGTGACTGGTTCCAGGTCTCAACCGTGTAGCTCAGGATGCCTCTGTGCTCGTAGAGCCAGTCGTCGTATGCGCCGGTCGAAAAGCTGTCGGGGCTACCGCCTGAGAAGTCCTCGTAGCAGGGGATGCAGGGATAACCGGTCTCTTCGGTGCCCATCTCTCCGATGGCGATGAGCGCCTGGATGTCCCGCTGCGGGCTCTTTGAGGCCGGATGAGAACCGGGGACCCGCAGGATCACGCCGCCCGTGGTGTGATACGTGAACCCCAGGCTGATGTTGGGATGCGCGACTACGAACTCTGCCACAGCCCTGGTCTCGGGTTCCGATAGCGGGAACTCACCGGCGCCGGGCTGGCGGGTATCGGGCGCCCAGCTGTAAGGGTAGTTTCGGTTGAGGTCAATGGCCCACTTTGGGGGCGCCACTTTGACCTCCCCGCCGTCGTAATCCCTGATAAGGCCCTCGACGTAGACGCGGTAGTAAGTCCCGCCCTCCTCATCGGGATCCCGCCGGACAAGCGCCCGCGGGTCCTTGGGAGAGACCTTCCATTCGCCTGCAGGGTCCTTTACCCTCATGAGCAGGATCTCTCCGTCGCCGTCAATGTCGGCGGGATACAGGCCTTCCTTCTCTTCAGGGTTGGGATATGGGTAGAAGCGAGGGACGGACCTCAGGGTATCCGGGGTGGTCAGGTAGACCTCGGCGCCATCCGGCGAGATCCTGGGGATGGCGTAGACGGCGTAACGGTCCAGGATCCTGGTAACCCGGTCGTCCTTCCCAAAGTTCTCCAGGAGGTACTTTATCGTGTACATCGAGATCATGGAGCCGGTCACTTCGCCGGCGTGGTGGTTGCCGTCGAAGTAGAAAGCAGGCTTGGACGCGGCGCATCCGGTGGCCGTGTTAGTCATAGTGACTGCCCAGATGTCTCTTCCCTCGCCGCTCTTGCCGATGGACTCCAGAGCGCACAGATGCGGATACTGCGCGGCCCATTCCTTTAGGGCCGATTCAACCTCTGAGAAAAGCCAATAGTGATCGAGCTTGGGCGCCACGTTACCAC
>CAZRRG010000030.1:0-22974 GCA_964602455.1 uncultured Eubacteriales bacterium
CGTCGCCAAGGGCAAATGCGTCGATGAAGGCCGACAGGGGTTCAGGGGCCATCGCGCAGGGGCCTCCGGCGATCACCAGAGGGTCGCTCGCCCTCCTGTCGGCAGACCGCAGGGGGATGCCTCCGAGATCAAGCATGGCCAGCACATTGGTGTAGGTCAGCTCGTACTGGAGTGAGAACCCCACGATATCGAATGAAGACAGAGGCGTGTAGCTCTCCAGCGTGTACAGCGGCCAGCCTTTTCGCCTGAGGAGCTCCTCCATGTCGAACCACGGCGCGTAGACCCGCTCGCAGGCAGTATCTTCCCGGGCGTTCAGAATACTGTAGAGGATATGGGAGCCAAGGTGGCTGGCGCCGACCTCGTAAACATCGGGGAAGGCTAGCGCGAAGCGCACGTCGACTGACAACGGGTCCTTGCGGACGGAGTTCCACTCTCCGCCGGTGTACCGGGCGGGCTTTTCGACTTTTCCGAGCTCTCTCTTGAGATCATCCCAGGCGAGGACGCTCTGTGGCGAAGTGGGCAAGATGGCTGGTCTTTCCTCTCACAAACCTCTTTTTTACATTATAACCGAGGTTATACCGCGGAAGGAAACGTATATTCGTGTAAGTGCGAGAGGGCCTCTCTGGGCAGGGGGCCTGCGCCTGCGCGAGGCGCCCAGGGCCGGGGGCAACTAGGACTTGGCGGAAGCAAGCAGCTCCCGCATGGTCTTGCCGGTGGCGCCCAAATACAGCGCCTCCAGCACGCGTGTTTCAGTGATCTTCCCCACTACCTTCATTGACCTGTTGGCGACGAGGATCACGTGGTACCGGGAAGGCCTGAACCTTCTTGCCACCTCGCTGACCGTAGCGTCCTGAGGGACCATGATCTCCTGGACGGGAATGGCTTTGCGCTGCTGCAACCGGTCACTGCGCGACAGGATGTCCATGATGTTGCTGACGCTGGCCGCCTCCTTTTCGTCCAGCGAGCCCCAGATGATGAGGGGACCCACCACGAGGAACGGATACGATCCGATTCCGCTCGCGACACCGAGCGCGGCTGCAATGGTGACAACGGTTCCCGCGACAACGCCCCACTTTGCCATTCTCTGCGATGCCTGGACGTAACCGGACCTAAGGGCGAGCTGCGAGCGGAGCATTCTCCCTCCGTCCAGAGGAAGGCATGGGATCAGGTTCACAACGAAGAGCCCCAGGTTGACCTTGATCAGGAGCTCAAGCAACGGAAACCGGGAGTAGGCGTAGGTCGGCGACTGCGCCAGCGCCCTCTCCAGCGCCGATGCCAGGGAGCAGAGGATGCCGCTGTTGAAGGGTCCGGCCAGGGCTACCATAGTGTCGGAGACCGGAGTAAGCTGCCAGGAGCGCTCCAGCCTCCCCACAGCGCCGAACGGCCACACCTCTATCCGGGTAACCTCGGCTCCCAACATGGACGCGGCTGCGATGTGTCCGGCCTCGTGGAACATAAGACTTCCGGCAAACACGATAAGATGCAGGGCATATCCTGATAGCCCCAGCACCAGAGCGCAGACCACGAAGCTGACGTGGAGGAACACCTCTGCAGAGCCGATGCGGGCTATGGGAAATGACACGGGGCTACGTTCCTTTGTTAAGCGGAGGAAGTATAGTCATGGGGTCGACCTCCAGTCCATCTTTGCGCAGTTCGAAGTGAAGGTGAGGGCCGGTAGCGTTGCCACTGTCGCCGACGGTTCCGAGGACGTCGCCCTTCTTGACCTTCTGTTCCTTGGTTACCGCGGCGGAATCCAGATGGCCGTACACCGATGACAGCCCGCCCGCGTGTTCGACCTCTACCACCAGGCCATACTCGGGAGAAGTCCGTACGTCCGCTACCACCCCGTCAAGCGCCGACACTACCTTAGTCCCCTTAGGAGCGTCGATATCTATCCCCTGGTGCAGCGACATCCCGGTCGAGTTCGGGTTCGGCCGCCAGCCGAAGTAGGAGGTAATGGTGCCGGACGCAGGCCAGGCGAGCTCAAGCTTGTGGCCCGACACAGTCCTGCTCCACCATCCTCGAAGGTCAATCGATACCAGGTCCTTGATGCCGCCGGGGATCGTTTTGGCCCAAGCTTTGACCTCTTCAAACCGGAGGTCCTTCTGCACAGAGTCCTTTGCGAAGGCTGCAACGTCAAGGGCAAGCCCCGCCTGCGCCTGAGTCGCGCCGAGCACCAGGAAGAAGAGGAACAGACAGATGATGGTCTGCCTCACCCATAGGGGCGCAAACACGTTCAAAGGGACGCCGCGCTGGGGGCGCCGCCACTCCCGTGTCCATTCCCGAACATCGTTCTTCCAGGCCATTCTCGCCACCTCGCTTCAAGACAAGTTATTATGAAGACAGGCAAGTTATGATAGTATTTGTGAGCGCAGGGCGAGAGGAGGTTGGCGATGAAGGGAATCGTCGTCGGCGGCATCCAGTACTCTGCTGAAGACCCGTATCCGGCCCCCGTCATCGCCATCGACTACGCCACGCTTGAAGAAGCAAGACAAGGGGCCGCGCTCCTTGCGACCCTGCAAAACGGCACATGTCCCCTCAAAATCAGTGGAGCAAAGCCTGTCTTCATGGGCGACACCAACCTGAAAGTAAGTTTCACCAGGATAGGTAGTAGCGATGAAGTCCTCTGCGAGGTCTCGGCCAAGTACGATCCGCGCCACCTGACATATGGCTTCTACGCTGCCGACAAGATAACGGTCGACTTGGTCAAAGCGTTCCGGCAGCTTCTGGAGATACACCATAGTTACACGTTCACAGTCGCGCACGATGGTCACGTGCTGACCGGTGAACTGGATGTAGTAAAGTACACAGTCACAGAGAGAGGAGCCTCATCCTAATTGCCGAAGGCTACATTCCCCCAGGAACAAGTCCTGTCGATACCGACCCAAGACCTGTATTCGGCCGTGGGCGAGTGGCGAGGGCTTCGAAAAGAGACGCCGGAAATATGGCAGGTCCTGGCCGCGAAGTCTTCGTTCCGGCCCAGGCCGGAACTTGAGAACGACTACACAGCCAAGCAGCTGATTTCGTACACCTTGTTCGTGTCCGATAACCGGGTCTTCGTGATGAAGCGCCTCCAGACCCAGAGCGAGTCCAGGCTGCGGGGGCTTCTCTCCATCGGCGTGGGAGGCCACATGAACCCAGCGGAAGGCATCAGCTGGCCCGGACATAGAAGACTCTCGGATCTCAAGGCGCTGGTCTCGGCCAACACGATACGGGAGATCAAAGAGGAAGTGTCTATGGCCAAGAGCCCCAACTTCTCGATCCTGGGCTTCCTGAATGACGACCAGAACCCGGTCGGGCAGGTGCACATGGGCGTAGTCTCGGTAGTTGCGCTGCCGTCCCCCCTGCTAGCCGTCAGAGAGACCGACAAGATGATGGGAGCATGGGTCGAACTGAACAAGTTGAAACTCCTCGGCGAGTTCGAGACCTGGTCCTCGCTGGTGCTTGAGTCGCTAACCTAGGCTTCGGCAGACCGGCTGGACGACCGCCGCTCTGAGGCTGGTCCACTGACTACGGAGATCAAGAGGAGGGCCGGCGTTTGCCGGCCCCCTTCCGTGCTCAGCCCGTACCCTGTCTCTATATCTTTATCTTCAGCCAGTCTGTCAGCAGGAACGTTACTCTGCCCAAGAACAGCGAGATACGCCCGTTGATCGTGTTGCCGAAGCTCGCGCCGAACCCGATCATGAGGATCCACCTGCCCCACTTGGCCGTGGTGGTCACCACTTTGGTCTTGCTGGCAAGCGTAAAGAAGAAGTACGTCATCGACGTGGCGAACATCAGGAAGAACAAGATGTTCTCGAACGATGACAGCGCCTTGATGGTGTCAATCATCTGGACAACGTAAGGTCTGGGCTCAACGCTGAAGTAGCCGCCAAGCAGCCAGCCCACGTTGATCGCGACGGGATACCTTGCCAGCCAGGACCACTTGGCAGGCAGGAACCTTGCGTAGAAAAGGATGCCTGCCGCGAAGAAGAACCACATCCACCACCAACCCTGTTTCACCACATACGTGTCCTTGTAAGGGATGAAAGTGGTGTGGTACATGGTCACAAGCGAATGGGCAACAGCTATCGGGATGAACGTGTGCTCCGCCAAACGGAACAGGACGTTCTCCTTGTACAGGTAGCTGTAACACGCCAGGGTGCACAGCGCAGCCACCCATGTTTGCGCCGTAGACATTCAGAAGTCACCTCCTTACCTCCACTGTTTGCTTAGGCACTGCGCTTCTTGGCATCCCGCATCTTCAGGCGATACCCGATGTTGCCCAGGATCACCAGGATGATGATCCATAGATGCCCCATGGATTGAGCGTCCATGAGTTTCACGGAAAGACCGGGCTTTCCGGTAAGTATCTCGTACTGGGCTGCTCCGGATAGACCCGGAATGATGCCCTTCACCTGGCCCGACCTCAGCAGGTTGCTGGTGCCCGCTACCTGAACCGCAACGTCGCCGACGTAAAGGTTGTGATCCGGGAAGTACGTGGTGTAGGTCGGAATGCCGGGACTGCCGGCTGAGAAGCAGATGAGGCCCTTGGTCGTCTCAGGGGTCCACTTCTTCAGCCTCGCCAAGAGCGGGCTTTCACTGAAGTCCTTCTTGTTGTGGTCGATGTTGCCGCACGCCTTCCAGAAGTCGTCCTGCATAGCCCGGAAGACCGTTTGGCCGCCGCCCTTGTACCCGACCATAACCCAGTCGGTGCCCTCTTGGGCCGATACGCCTTCAGCCATAAGATCGGCCGCGACTGCCTTCACGGTATTGTAGGCCAGCGTCGCGCCTGCTTCCCACTGAGCGACGCCTACGACCTTGACACCCTTCCTCATGCAGTGGGCAAACCAAGCCCGGAGCTGGGGGCCTAGCTCGGAGTCAGAGCCGCCGCTGTAGGCGGCATCAAAAACAACGATATCACCCGGGCTCAGCCCTTCGATCCAGTCATACACGGGTTGAGTGAGCTGCTGGTCGATGCTGATGGCCAGTCCGATGGGCTTCAGAATGGGAAACACTATCAGGATCGCCATGAGCAGGTATATGAACCGCGGGTTGATTTCGTCAAATCGCTTCATGAACTCCACCGATTACTCCCTCCTTTCAGCGGTATTGAGGGACAAAGCATTAATCCTGTCCAAAGTGGCGCCTCTCGATCCCGAGCAGAATCCTGCTCTGAGTGGCCATGAGGCCGAGGAAGATTCCCAAGGTCAGGGCTCTGTTACCCGCGGCATTGGGGACGCGGAGGATCCAGTTCTTGACGCCCTCGAAACCGCCCAACCACGCCTTGGAGCCCCAGATAGCCTGACCGACGCTGACGTTTCCAAGCATCACGATGAACGCCACGATCAGCATCACAGCAGCATCGACGTTGCGCACCCTGAATGCGCGATACGCTGCGGACGCGATGTAGAACGCAAGCAGCGAGAACATCGTGGCATCGAGAGGCACCTGCGCCGCCTGATACAGCCACAGATAGGTGGGATTGGTGTTGCTGGTGGATAGGCCGACCACGATCTGGAACAACATGAGCGCAAGCAGCCAAACACTGAAAATCCAGTTCGGCCGCTTCTTTGAGATGTTGTTGCCGTGAATCCTTATGAGGTTCAAGGCTCCCAGGAACATGGCGCCGCAGAGAAGGAACGTCCTTGCGTAGGCTGAGGCGTTCCTTAGAAGGTCGCCTGACGCCAGCTTGAAATTGTAAAGGGAGTCAAACGACTCCAAGCTAAACCGCCAGATAGCGACAACCAGCGATATGATGAACGGGACTTCTTTCTTCAACTAGGTACACCTCCTTCCGGTCATAATCCGGCAATGGATGCTAGAACTTGAGAAAGTCCTTCACGAAGTTCTTGTCGGGCGACACGACGTCGATGATGCCGCCCAAGAGGATGATGGTGTAGAGCACGAACCTCATGAGGTCCTGCGCCACTACAGTGCCGGTAATGACCGGATCCTTGGAGATGTATGCGGCGCCCGCGTAAAGCTCCTCACCGATCAGGGTGTAGTCGCAGGCAGCCACGAAGAAGGGGATCTGAGCGGGAGAGCTGGCGGCAGCCACCTGGATCGCTCCTACCAGGTTGCCGGCTTCTGCCAAGATCAGAGACTCGGCATAGAAGTAACCCACCAGGAACTGAGCAGCCGGCCTTTCGCGTCCAATGAAGCCCGCGACGCCCATCGCCCACGCGAACTGGGAGCCGGCGATGAACCTCACGTCATCGGGGTTGAACGCTTCGGGCTTGCCCGCCTCTAGGTAGGCCTGCTTCACGATCTCCTGGTTCACGATGTTCACCAGGTAGCTGGCGTCTGTGACCACGAACCGGGTGTCGTAGGAGGCGCACATCTTGGCGATGTACGCGAGGAACGACCAGTAGGCGAAGGTACTGTCGCTACCGAGGTCTGTGCTGTAGTCGGTCATATGGACCGGCTTGCCCATCTCAGTCGCGCGACCCACGGCTTCTCCGAAGGCGTCGATACCGTTGATCCGGCGGATCTCCGGGATCTTCTGCCCGGCCTTGGCCCTAGTGATCATGATGTACACCAGGATGATCGTGGCCATGCTCCACAGGAACGAGAAGACGGAGTTCGCGGCGGTAACGAAGATGCCCCACTTCGGGGGAGTGGGAGCGGCTGCAGCGAGGAAAAACTCCAACATCTTTTCACCTCCTAACTTGTGATCTATGGCGTGGACGCCAAGCCCGACCGGGGCTGCGAGCGTGCCAAAGCAGGAGGTGCGGCCAAACTGCGCCAGGTGACGTGTTTGTGCTGCTGGGGAATGCGTACCTCGCCTTGCTAAGATCTATATTCTAGGAAACGGTGCGAATTCCTGCCAACGGGATGGCGATGTCAGAAACTTTAGCCACATCATAATCCCAGCGTGACGGGCATATTGGGTCCGCCTGCGAACGGTCTGCTATAATGGGCTAGCGAAGGAGCGATCACGAGTTTGACCAGGGGAGATACTCTTGTGATAGCGGGTGCCGTGGCGCTCGCCCTCGTATTGTGGGCGAGCCTATACGCTTTTCCCCGGACCGCTCCCGAGCTCACCGCGGTCGTAAGAGTGGACGGCAAGGAAGTTGCCCGCTTGCCGGTTACCGGTGGGAGCATGTCCCAGGAGGTGGTCGACATCCCTCGCGGAGTGGCCACCATCTCCTACGGCGAAGGCAGAGTCAGGGTCGAACCCCTGGATGACCATACCTGCCCCACCGGGATCTGCTGGAAGACGGGATGGGTCTCCCGCGCCGGGCAATCCATCGTGTGTGTGCCGAACCGTATGACCGTCACTCTTGAGGGCTCGACAAGCGAAGTTGACTCCGTGGTCCGCTAGCGCAGGCACCGGCGAGGTTCCGTATCTTGTCCGCCCTCCAGTCCGTATGTTAGCCCCCTGGATTAGGCATCTCCCCGGAGCAGCTTTGCTGCGTTTTCATTGCGCAGTAAGTACAGGAGCAGAGGGTACCCTAATAGATAGCAGGCCACGATCTCGCCCGCAGCGATGTATGCCGCGGTGAGCGGATAGGGCATCCCGGTCAGAGGAGCCACGTAGGACGATACCACCAGAGCGTTGACAAGGACCGGAGGAAGCGGCGCAAGCAGAGGTTTTGACATCCTGCGGGTTATGAGCGCCGCGGCGAGGGTGCCGGCGGCGCCCAGCGTGAGATCCCAGACCAGGAATGGGCTGCCCAGGTTAGCCAAGATGCAGCCGAGGTAAAGGCTCCACGGGGCCCACGGGACGACAAACGGGAGCACCGTCAGAGCTTCAGAAATCCGCACCTGTACAGGTCCGTATCCAATGGCGTTCAGCGGTGGAAGGACCGTGAGAAGGACGTAGAGAGCCGCGACTAAGGCTATTCGTGAGACAATGCGGGTAGACAAACGCGTTCCTCCTGGGAGACGACCTATACCGCGTCGTCTACGATATCCTTCCTGAACGAGGCGCCCTCGAACCCCAGGACGCAGACTCTTTCATAGGCTCGTCTTCCGGCGTCGGAGACAGTCGAGCCCATCGCCGGGACCGCGAGCACGCGGCCACCCGCCGTCACGATCCGCCCGCCTTCTACCTTTGTCCCGGCGTGGAAGACAGGAGGGTCCTGAGCCCACTCGCCGCTCGAAGCCTCATCCAGCCCAGATATGGCATAGCCCTTGCCGTAGGAACCCGGGTAACCGCCGGAAGCCATAACGATAGCGGCGCAGGCGTCGCCCGACACGGTAATGGGGTTGCGCTCCAGGAACTCGCCGAGCCTGCCCTCAGCACACGCGAGGAACGCCGCGGCGATATCTCCTTGCAGTCTCGGCAGCACGCACTGGGTCTCGGGATCGCCGAAGCGGACGTTGTACTCCAACACCTTCGGCCCATCGGCCGTCAACATGAGGCCCGCGTAGATGACTCCCCTGTAGTCAATGCCTTCTTCCTGGAGCCCGGCCAGCGTTCTACCGAGGATGTCGTGGACGATGACCCGCTCCAATCCATCGCCGTGGAGCGGCACCGGTGAGTACGCGCCCATCCCGCCGGTCATGGGCCCTTTGTCGCCGTCGAAGACCCGCTTGTGATCCCTCGCAAAGGGCAGCGGAAAGAGAGTCTTGCCGTCGGTGAGCGCCATGGCCGTCAGCTCGAGGCCGTTGAGGAACTCCTCCATCTCGACTCTGAGGCCGGCCTCTCCGTGGAGTTTCCCGCTGAAGTACCCCTTCAGCGCCTCGTGGGCCTCGCGCCTGTCTGCCGTGATGGTGACGCCTTTGCCCAGCGCCAGGCCATCGGCCTTCATCACCCACGGACCCTCGGTAGAGTCTACGTGGGCCACAGCCTCGTCCAGGTCAGTAAACGACCGGTACGCGCCGTGGGGCAAGCCGTGCCGGCTCATAAACTCCTTAGCATAGGTCTTGGCGGCCTCAAGCATCGCTCCCGCTTTGCCGGGGCCGAACACTGGGATGCCCTCTCCCCTCAGGAAGTCGGCGATGCCTTCCGCCAGAGGGTTCTCGGGCCCCACGACAACCAGGCCTATTCCCCTGTCTTTACAGAACCGGGCTACAGCGACATGGTCACTGGCGGAAAGCTGGACGTTCTCACCTATGGATCGCGTGCCGGGGTTTCCCGGGGCTATGTACAGGGAACCGGTGCTGGGAGAACGCCTTACCGCCCAGGCAAGGGCGTGTTCCCTGCCGCCGGAACCTATGACCAGGACGTTCATCTACACACGCCTCCTAGTGGAGGAAATGCCGCTTGCCGGTAACCACCATGGCGATCCCGTGGGCGTCGGCAACAGCCAGCGACTCCTGGTCCCGGATCGACCCGCCGGGATGGGCAATCGCCGAGACGCCGGCCTTGGCCGCTTCCTCTACTGAATCGGGGAACGGGAAGAAGGCGTCGGACGCCATGCATGTCCCCCGCACTCTATCCTTGCCGCGCTCGACCGCGATCCTGACACAATCGACTCTGTTGGGCTGTCCTCCGCCGATGCCGATGACCGCTCCGTCCTTGGCCAGCACAATGCTGTTGGACCGCACGTGCTTGCACACCGTCATGGCGAAGCGGAGGTCCCGTATCTCGCTGTCAGTTGGTGCTCGCTTGGAGACCACCTGCCAGTCCTCGTCGATGGGAAGAAGGGTGTCCTGCTCCTGCACCAGTAGGCCTCCCAGGGCCGTCTTCACCGAGAACCTTCTGTTCGCGGGCTTGCCCGCGATTATCACGCGGAGATCCTTCTTGGCCTTGAACGCCTCTTGAGCCTCGGGAGTCAGCGACGGGACCAGCAACACCTCGAAGAACAGTTTCTTCATGGCCTCCGCGGTCTCTCCATCAACCTCGCAGTTAAAGGCTATTACTCCGCCAAAAGCGCTCACCGTGTCGCCAAGGAACGCTCTCTCGTAAGCCTCTCTTGGAGTTGCGCCGATAGCGACCCCGCAGGGAGACGCGTGTTTCACGATGCAGCACGCGGGCTGCGAGAACTCCCACGCTGTGCTGTACGCCGCGTCGGCATCCCAGATGTTGTTGTACGAGAGCTCCTTGCCCTGCAGTTGCCGCTTGACGATGGACTCCTGCCCTCCGGATAGCACCGGTTCGTAATAAGCCGCCTTCTGGTGAGGATTCTCGCCGTACCTCAGGGAGATAGCCTTGTTGAACCCGAGCGCCAGCTCCTCAGGGAAGTCTAGGGGCCATCCTTTCCAAAGCCCACCCAGGTAGGCTGAAATGGCGGAGTCGTACGCGGCGGTATGGTTGAAGACCTCTAGCGCCAGGTTACGGCGCGCTACCTTGTCCACGTCTCCCGTCAGCCGGATTTCCCTGGCTATCTCGGAGTACCTGGCAGGGTTGCACACCGGAATGGTCCACTTCCAGTTCTTCGCCGCAGCGCGAAGCAGTGTGGGGCCGCCGATGTCGATCTCCTCGATTATCTCGTCGATTGTGATGTTGGGCCTGGACGCGGCCGCCACGAAGGGATACAGGTTGCACACAACCATGTCGATGAGGTCGATCCCGTTGGCCTGAAGCTGAGCCATGTCGCCTGGATTGTCCCTGCGGGCGAGGATGCCGCCGTGAACGGCAGGATGCAGTGTCTTTACTCTCCCGCCCAGGATCTCGGGAGAAGAGGTGACTTCCTGGACCTCCATCACGTGAATGTGATTCTCTTTCAGGACGCGAGCAGTGCCGCCGGTGGAGATGATCTCCCACCCGGCCTCAGTCAACTCCCTCGCGAACTCCACGATCCCAGTCTTGTCGGCTACGCTCATTACGGCTCTTCTAGCCATGGTGCCCCTCCTTAGGCAGAAGCAGAGCGTCAGCGGCGCTTCTGCCGCGTCGCCAGCAACTGCGCAGCAGTTGCGAGATGACATTCTGCTTCCTTATGTGCAGCCTTCACCCTGACTCCAGAAGCAGAGCGTCAGCGGCGCTTCTGCCGCGTCGCCAGCAACTGCACAGCAGTTGCGAGATGACATCCTGCTTCCTATTGCTTAGCCCTAACCTTTACGCGCCGGCCCTCTATCTTGACCCTTCCCTCGGCGATAAGGGTGATCGCCAGGGGAAGAATGCGGTGTTCTACCTGCAGTATCCGCTGTGAGAGGGTCTCCTCGGTATCGTCCTCTAGAACCGGTACTGCTTCCTGCACGATGACCGGTCCACCGTCCACCGTGGGATCCACAAAGAACACTGTAGCGCCGCTCACCTTCACCCCATATTCCAGGGCGTCCCTTTGGGCGTGGAGGCCCGGGAATGACGGGAGCAACGCGGGATGCACATTGATAATCTTGCCGGGGAACGCGTTGATGAGAGTCTCTCCTGCCAGCCGGTCATATCCGGCGCACACCACGAGCTCGACCCTGTGGGAGCGGAGGACTTCGACCAGGTCCGCTTCGTACGCGGCCTTGCTCGCGGGCCATTTGCCGTAGGACTTGTAGTCCACTGTGACTGACGGCACACCGGCCTTTGCGGCTCTATCCAGCGCGAGCACTCCGGGCCTGTTTGACACGACGACAGCCACAGTAGCAGGGATGGTCCCCGCTTGGCAACCGTCCAGTATCGACTGGAGGTTGGTCCCTCTTCCCGAGACCAAGACGCCCAGGCGCAGTTTCTCGCTCATGCCGGCACGACCTCGCCCACCAGGTAGGCGGCGACACCCGCCTCTTTCAGGACCTCCACAGTCGTATCGACATCACCGGGCGAGACCACCAGCGTCATGCCGATCCCCATGTTGAAGACCCTTGCCATCTCTTCGTCAGAGAGTTTTCCCACCTTGCGAATGAGGTCGAAAATCGGAGGCACAGGCCACTTGCCTGTCACCTTCAGCTGCGTTCCTTGAGGCAGGGTTCGCGGCGTGTTGCCGGGGATGCCGCCTTCCGTAATGTGGGTCATGCCCTTGATGCGGACCTTGGCCATCGCAGCCACCAGCGCTTTGGCGTATATCCTTGTCGGCTCAAGCATCTCCTCGCCCAGCGTCCTGCCGAGTTCAGCCACGTGATCGGTGAGGCGCATCTTGGCTTCATCCAGGAGGACCCTGCGAGCGGTGGTGTACCCGTTTGAGTGAATGCCGGAGGACGGAAGTCCGAGGACGATGTCACCTGGGACAATGCTCGAACCGTCCACAATGCGGTCCCTCTCCACCCCACCTACGCAGAAGCCCGCGAGGTCGTACTCTCCATCGTCGTACATGGCGGGCATGGTGGCGGTCTCCCCGCCGAGCAGCGTGCAACCCGCCTGGTTGCACCCTTCCACGACACCCTTCACGATATCCTCGACGACGGTGGGCCCGACTCTCCCAACGGCGATGTAGTCCAGGAAGAACAGGGGCGCGGCACCGCAGGTCACGACGTCGTCGGCGTTCATCGCCACAAGGTCGATCCCCACTGTATCGTGCTTATCCAACGCTTGCGCGATCTTCACCTTAGTGCCGACCCCATCGGCTCCGGCGGCCAGCACAAGGTCCTTGTAGCCCATGGCCGATGCGTGGAACAGGCCCGCAAAGCCGCCGATCCCGGAGAGCACCTCCGGACGGTGGGATGACTTTGCCAGATCGGCCAGTCTGCCGACGTTGACTCCCGGCTTTTTCGACCAGATCACTGGGCTCCCCCCTCGTCCCTGCCGCAACACTGGGAGACGTCCACGGGGTAGTCTCCGGTAAAGCAGGAGTAGCAGAAACCTTTCACCTTGGTGCCAAGGACGCTCTCCAGGTCATCCAGGTCCAGGTAAACCAGACTATCGGCGCCGATGGCCTTTCTAATGTCTTCGACCGACATCTCAGACGCGGCGAGTTCGCCGCGAGAAGACGTGTCGATCCCGTAGAAGCACGGGAACTTGTAGGGCGGGGAGCTGATGCGCACGTGGACCTCTTTGGCGCCCGCCGAGCGCAGAAGCCCAATGATGTACCGCGAGGTCGTTCCCCTGACAATGGAGTCGTCCACGAGCACAACCCTCTTGCCCTCGATAAGGCTCTTGAGCGGGTTGAGCTTGATCTTGACCGCGAACTCCCGTAGAGACTGCTCGGGCGCGATGAATGTACGTCCAACGTAGCGGTTCTTCACCAGTCCCATCTCATAGGGGATGCCGGCCTGTTCAGCGTAACCGCTCGCGGCAGACAAGGATGAGTCGGGCACTCCCGTAACCAGATCAGCCTCAACCGGCCCCTTCTTTGCGAGGGCCCGGCCCAGCGCTTTCCGCGCGGAGTGCACGTTCTGCCCGTAGATGTCCGAGTCGGGACGGGCGAAATAGATGAACTCAAAGACACAGAGCGAGGGGGTCTCAGCCCTCGTCCCCTGGATACGGCGAAGAGTGGCCTCGCCTTTGCCCTTTCCAGGCGGCGCGATGATCTGGATGACCTCGCCCGGGTCCAGCTCTCTCACGAACTCGGCGCCGACGGCATCCAGAGCGCAGGTCTCGGACGCCAGGACGTATGCCCCGTCCACGGTTCCCAGGCAAAGCGGCCGGAACCCGTTGGGGTCCTTGGCGGCGATGAGGCCCTCGGGAGTGAGGGCAATGAGAGCGTAGGCGCCCCTTATCTGGGACAGGGCGGAGACAAAAGCATCGAGCATATCGCCGTTTGGCGATCTGGCAAGAAGGTGCGGAATGACCTCGCTGTCCGAAGTGGTCTGGAAGATGGAACCCTGGTGCTCGAGATTGGTACGCAGCTCACCGGCGTTCACCAGGTTGCCGTTGTGGGCGAGCGCGAACTGACCTCTCCACATCTTAACGTTGATAGGCTGGGCGTTCTCGATACGGCTCTCCCCGGAGGTGGAATAGCGGACGTGCCCCAGTGCCGCGTCGCCCGACATTCCCGCGACTCGTTCAGGAAGCATAACATCCGAAACAAGCCCCATCCCCTTGTGGGAGCGGATCCTGTTGCCCTGCCTGTAGGCTATTCCCGCCGACTCCTGGCCGCGGTGCTGCAGGGCGTAGAGCCCGTAGTAAGTCATCTCCACCGCGCGGGGGTGACCCGCAACAGCGAAAATGCCGCATTCCTCGTGAATCTCGTCACTCATATGGGCACCTTCTCCCGAAAAATGCTACGGCTCCCAGACAGGAAGCCCCTGTTCACGTAGGACCTTTGCCTTCGCCTCGACGTCCTTTGCGGCTTGTTCGCGAGTCTTCTCCTGTTGCAGGCGGATCCGCTCGTCAGAGAGACCAAGGATCCGTAGGGCCAACAGCGCGGCGTTCTTCGCCGAATCAACCCCCAGAGCCGCAACCGGGACACCCGGCGGCATGTCGGCCACGGAAAGGAGCGCGTCGACTCCGTTGACCGGTCCACCGCTAAGCGGCAGGCCTATGACTGGAATGTCGACAAGCGCCGCGAGGGCTCCGGGCAGGGCGGCGGCAAGACCGGCGGCCCCGATGATCACCTTTATCCCTCGCCGCGAAGCGCTCTCCGCGTACTCGGCCAGCATATGGGGGGTGCGGTGCGCGGATATGACTGCGGTCTCATAGGACGCGCCGAAGAGGTCCAGCGTCTCGAACACAGCGCGGACCTTTGGGAGGTCCGACGCGCTGCCGAGGATGACGCCGACAGACGGGGTAGCTTTGCTGCCCTCTTCCTTCAAAGGAGTCACCTCTTCCGAATTGTAGGTAGGTTTAGCCCTTTGACTGCTCTTCCTCTTCGAGGACTCCAACGAACGGGAGCCCGCGGTATTTCTCGTTGTAGTCAAGGCCGTAACCCACGACGAATGCATTGGGGATGATGAACCCGTAGTAGTCCAGACCGATGCGGACCCGTCTGCGCGCAGGCTTGTCGAGGAGGGCGCAGACCTTCAGGCTTGCAGGCTGCCTTGCACGCAGGGCATCAACGAGGTAGCGGAGCGTAAGACCGGTATCAACGATATCCTCAACCAGGAGGACATGGCGCCCGGCAACGCTCTGCTCAAGGTCCTTGGTTATGCGGACCTCGCCCGACGACTGAGTTGACGCGCCGTAGCTGGAGATCCCGGTGAAGTCTATGGCTACGTGGGGGTCCAGTTCGCGTATGAGGTCGGCGAGGAATATGAAGCTTCCCTTGAGGACAGCGATGATCATGAGGTCCCGACCTGCGTAATCCTTGCTTATCTGCTGGGCAAGTTCCTTAACTCGCTTGTGCAGCTCTTCTTGGCTGATAAGGGTGCTGATCTTCTCTTTGTTCGCTGCCACCGTGAACCACCTCGGCGCATTTTCTTAAGTTCAACTTATCACTACAATTTCGCCTCGGCAAGAAGGATCTATCAAAATGATAAGTTGTGTAACAATTCTATCCGCCGTTACCGGCAAAAGGGGTCGGCGTAGTATAGGATCGAGCAAGACACGGGAAAAGGATCTGTAGGAGGGCTTCTAATGGATAAGAAACTATACCGCTCCCGGACCAAGAGGATGATCTCCGGAGTTTGCGGTGGGATCGCTGAATATCTCAACATCGACGAGACCATCGTCAGGCTTGGCGTAGCGCTGGTAGCTGCCGTTACAGGCGGCGTCCCGGGCATCATCTTCTACTTCCTCGCCGCGGTGATTATGCCCGAGAGCCCGGTATAAGAACCTCGGAGGCGAGCACCGGATCAAATTAGGAAGCAGTGGCGGATTGTCTCCGCCACTGCTTTTCCTTTTGGCTATCCTCTTGTAGGTCTTCTTTTTCCTATGGTCCTTCTCTTTCCTAGAGCCCTTCTCTTTCCTTGTAGCTCTTCTCTTTCCTTGTAGCTCTTCGTGTGGCGGGTCTCACCCGCCACCAATCCTCCTCGTTGCGGGTCTCACCTACCACCCACTCTTCTCGTTGCGGATCCCGCCCGCCACTCAAGCCTTCCGTTGCGGATTTCGCCCGTCAGCGCCCTTTCAAGTGGCGGATTCAACCCGCCCCGCCAGTCCATCCCGATGCTAGGTCAGTCGCAGCGAATAGTCAGCCCGGGCCGCGCCCTAGTCCGCCTTCTCTACGTTGAACATCGGGATCCACTGCTCTTCTCCGGATGCCAGGCGGACCTTGACGCCCTGAACTGCCATACCGGTCTCAAGCCGGATATCCTCACCTGACCCCTCCACAACATGGGCTTCCTGCGGAGAGCCGGTGATGCCGTAGACCTTAACCCTGTCGCCCGGCTGAAGGACCGCCATCCCCATCTGGGCAACCCCGTCATCCTGCGGATCTCCCGGTGTCGGGACAAACACACACGGGACTGTCTCATCGGAACCGGCGGCTTGAGATTGGAATGCCCCGCTTCCGTCCAGGAACGCACGCTCACCCGCGTGCTTTGACAGCAGCTGGAATGCTGCCTCGTTCATGGGTTCGTCGCCGAAACCTTCAGTGATAACGAGGGCAGTCGATATCTCCATAGGCGGAGGCACCTTGGCGTCCTTCGCCTTCAGCTCTCTCGCCCAGTACCTGGCCAGGAACTCGTCCCAGTCAAGCTTCTCGGATATCTCCTTGTACCACGTGTATACGTTGTACGGGATACTCCCGGCCACAACACCTGCCACCCGCCAGCGCAGGCACGCCTCCAGGAGGTCCTGGGTCACGGTTCTGCCCGCCACGAGCACCTTGCCCGCATCCTTGGCTGATAGGTCAGACGGACGGAGATGGCCGTCCGGTGACGACACCTTGACCTCAAGCTCTCCCGATCCACCGTAGCCGGCTCCGGAGACCCCGTACACGAGGTCTCCGCGGTTCACCACCGTAACCCCGAGCGCGTCGTCAGCCAGGACTACCTTGCCCGGCATGTTGGACACGAGGGGTACCAGGGCTTCCTTGATGGCTATGGCTCCCAGAGTGTCATTGATATCGACGACCTCGCCGTCGCAGGGGGAGGTGTACTCGGTGTAACCCAGACCGAAGAGGAATGAATAGTAGGCCAAGACCTCTCCGCGCTTCACCTTTTGGCCCACTCCGACCAGGACGGTCGCGGCTATGCTGTCGCCGCTTGACTCAACCCGAACGTAACGCAGCCTTTGGCGGGATGCGTAATGGCCGAGCGTCGTGTCCCAGGTAACCTCCGAACCCGGCGCTACCTCTACCTGCCCTAGGGCGGGAAACGCCCGCAGCCTCCGGACCTCGCTGTTCTGCCGCACTTGAGGCCTTCTCTGAACGTACAGGGCCATCACTCTCTCCCCCCCGTCCATCCGGATATGACTTCATCGGGGAAGACCTTCATACCCCGGTATCGTTTTCTCTGCTCTTGCGCCGTCGTCTCTCCTCTCGGGCGCTTTGCTCGTCCGTCCAGGTAGACGGCCCCAAATCCGGCCGGGATATCCCGCCGAACCTTGTGGCCCTCTCCTTCTCCAAAGTCCACCTTGTTGTTCGGGGGATCCATGCTGATCGCGAACCGGGATCCGTCGCGGATCTCCAGCACAGTTACCTCTTCGGGGACGACAGGCAGGATCTCGCGGCTGTCGCCCCTGTGGATGGCCGCTCTCTTGGGGCTGATCCGCTCCTCGTTCTTACCGGCGCTCACCAGGACGCCCAGGGGCCGCAGGCGTTCCTCAATCCTGAGCGCCATCCCGAGGCGAGCGACCGACCCAGCGATAAGCAGGGTATCTTCCTCGTCAAGGTACACTTCCGTTATGCCGCTGGGATCAACGCCGTCGGCGACCAGTGACATGAGGCTCGCCGGAGGCAGCAGCCGGGACAGGTATCCCGTGAGAACGATCTTGCCGATGCGCTCCATACGCACCAGGGTATCGCCGCCCTGGACTCGCACCTGGAAGGTCTCGGAGATGAGCCTCTGCCGGTGGATTCCCCGGAGCTCAATGGCGGACCGGCTGTGGTCCTCGATTGCGAGCCGCACCGCTTCCTTGTAGATGGCCAAAAAGACCGCCAGTTCATCCCAAGTCCTGGGTAGGATACGTGGACGGATCCTCCAGTTGCCCATGAGGTCCTCGCAGGAAGGGACAAGTCCTGCTGACGGCAAGAACCGTCTCATACCCTTCGGCTCCACACCTTGGACCGGAGTGACGGTCCTCGTAATGACCCCGCCGATTGCGGAGAACACCTGAATCGAGTCCCCATCCAGGGAGATCACGAGAATGTTCTCGCTTGTTCTCTGGTGATAGTCCTCCACCGCCGAACCAATGGCGTACCCGCCTGGGCTTGCGTCGGGGGAACCGAGCCGGCCCAGCGCCCGGAACCGCGGGTCGTGCCGCACACCTTCCATGAAGGTATGCACAACGGCGTTCCTAGCCGAGTGGAGCGTCTCTACCTCGAGAGTCGGCCTAACGTTGTCGGCCCAGACGATGTCGGCGGCCTCCTGCATGATCCGGGCCACTTCGTTGCGGCCCTCGGCAGACGCCGCGTACACCACAGGGACCTTGGCTTCGCTGCCGCGCCTGCGGGGGAGCCCGTCGGCGATCACCTTGGCTATGCTCAGGAGCTGGTGCTTGCCACTCTTCAGAATCTCTTCGTCGACACCTCCGGCCATGACCACCATGGCGATCTCGTGCCGTCGGAGGTCGGAGATCCGCTCGAAGTCCTGCCTTCCGTCATCGACCGCGATGAGGTCCGCTACAGTCGCTCCAGCCGAAAGCGCCGCCCGCTTCGCGGACTCCCCGGAGATACCCCGGACGACGCCCGCGCACACAGTGCGTGGCTCGCCCCCGGCGCTCACTGTCACCAGTATCGACTCGGGATCAAAAGAGGATCCGTTCATGCCTATCTTGCGTTTCATGGCGTCGATGGCAGGCTGGACCGCGGACGTGAGGTCACCCGTGGCAGGCGGCGGACTCGAACAGAACGCGTAACCGGAGGTACTGAAGGTATCCCCGGACAAGGAGATGGCGCGGGCGGAAGTCACCGCGCTTCCGATATCCAGATGGAGAAAGTTCTTGGACATATGGGCCTCCTATCTAGATGTGACGTCGAGCGTGCCTTCCATCCCGCCGCCACGGATTTCATCGATGCGGCCGTCCAGCATATGGACGACCCTATGAGCCCACTGCGTTAGGGATGGGTCATGGGAGACCACTACGAACGTTTGCTTCTTCTCGGTGTTTAGATTGTGGAATATCTCCCCGATCTCGTGGGAAGTCTTGGAGTCCAGGTTGCCGGTTGGCTCATCCGCCAGCACGATATCGGGGTTGTTGGAGAGCGCCCGTGCGATGGCCACCCGTTGCTGCTCTCCTCCGGAGAGCTCCAACGGTTTGTGGTTCATCCGGGCGGACAGCCCCACAATACCCAGTAGTTCCCTGGCCCGCTCCTCCATATCCCGCCGGGACATGCCGCCGAACCGCATCGGGAGCATCACGTTCTCGAGTGCCGTGAGGTGCGGGATCAGGTTGAAGAACTGGAAGACGAAGCCGACCTTGTTCCTACGGATTTTCGCGAGCCCATTCTCCGATAGTTTGGAGTATCTCTCGCCTGCGAGGATGACGTCGCCTGACTGAGGGCGGTCCAAGCCTCCAAGCAGGGCCAGAAGCGTGCTCTTTCCGCTGCCTGAGGGGCCCATGATGACGACAAACTCCCCGCGGTCCACCTCGAGGTTCACGTCGCTCACCGCGTAAATGGTCTCGCCGAGGAAAAAGGACTTGCGAAGGTTGACTGTTCGGAGAATTGGTTCGACCAAAATGTATTCCTCCAAAAACGCATTATCGGGATACACTGGTTAAAGAGCCCTGCGCGTCGGTCGCGAATGCCTTCGTATTACCTTCTGCGTAAGGCGAAGTAATCCTGCTGGAAGTTCGGCCCGGCCTACATAGAGGACTTGGGTTCGATTCGGGCGAAAATGCCTGTGAAGGGGGATGAACGATGAAAGCTCTGATCCTTGCCGCTGGCAAAGGCACAAGGCTACGTCCGCTTACTTACACAACTGCGAAACACCTTCTGCCTGTCGCGAACAGGCCGATTATATCCTTCGTCATCGAACAGATAGCAAGGGCCGGGATATGGGAGATCGGGTTGGTTGTGTCTCCCGAGAACATCGAGCTCATAAAGGCGTCGGTGGGAGACGGCTCACGCTGGGGAGTGCGGATCACCTACATCATCCAGGAACAGCCCAAAGGTCTGGCCCACGCGGTCTCGGTGGCCCAAGGCTTCTTGGGAATAGACAGGTTCCTCATGTTCCTGGGGGACAACCTGATCGAGGGCGGAGTCGGCCCCATAGTTGAAAGGTTCGAGAGGAGCGGGGCGGCGGCCACGATCGTCCTCAAGGAAGTGGATGAGCCCAGGCAGTTCGGCGTCGCCGTCCTCGACAAGAGAGGAAACCTTGAGCGGCTGATCGAGAAGCCCAAGGATCCCCCGTCCAACCTGGCTGTGGCCGGTGTCTACATGTTCTCACCCAAGATCCACGACGCGATACAGAGGATAAAGCCGTCTTTCAGGGGCGAACTCGAGATCACCGACGCCATCCAGGAGCTCATGAACGAAGGCGAAACGGTAAACGCCAGGATTCTCGAAGGCTGGTGGCTGGATACCGGCAAGAAGGACGACATCCTCGAAGCCAACCGCGTGGTTCTGGATGAGTACGCCAAGAGGGCTATCCTTGGCGAGATCAGCGCAGACAGCAAGATCACCGGCAGAGTCGAGGTGGCCAAGACGGCGCAGATTCTCCACAGCACGGTGAGGGGTCCGTCCGTGATCGGCGAAGACGTCGTCATAGACAACTGCTTCATCGGCCCCTACTCGGCGATAGGCAACGGAAGCCGCCTGCGCAACGTAATCATTGAGCACTCTGTCATCCTGGAGAACTGCCAGCTGACAGACGTCGGGCGCGTAGAGGACAGCCTGGTCGGGAGAGGCGCCAAGGTGACCAAGGCAACTGACGGCCGCCAGTCCCTAAGGCTCATGATAGGAGACGACTCGGAAGTTCAGGTGTAGCGAAGTTCGAGTGTAGCGAAGTCTAAGTGCAGTGAAGTCTGGGTGTAGTGGAGTCTAGGTGTAGTGAAGTCCACACCTAACGGTGAGATAGGAGCCGTACCCCTATCTCACCGTTTCTGGTTTGATGGGACTCCACTCAGTCTCCACGATGGGCGTTCCCCCTCAACGACCTCTACAGGGCTCTCGCCTTCCTTGTACCGAAAGATCCGGATCGGACCGGTCTCTGCAGCCACGGCGGCCAGCCATTCACCTGTGTCGGGGTTCAACTCAGCTGCTGTCAGACGACCGAGGCCCTCTGGAAAGCCAGGTGGTGTAGGCACTGCGCTTCCAGGCGTGGCGGGAGGTATTTCGGGGAACTCGTATTCCCTACCTTGGGTATCTAGCATTCGTCTGTCCGGACCATCGAGCTGAATGTAGCGGTACATTACGGCTCCGTCTTCCGTCCATTCCTCAGCTCGGATTATGTAGCCGCGATCGCCCTCGACCATCAGTGAGGATTCACCCGAATCCGTATCCAGGAACAGCAGTTTGCAGGTAAACTCCGGTCCCTCGGGGCCCACGTCATATCTGCCCTCAATCTGCACATAGGCTGCCTTGCGGCAGTCAGGCGACCAGAGTGGAAAAGCATCGTCTCTATTAACGCACCAGCGTTTCCCCGGAGTCCAGATCCAGGATCGTCGTATGGGCTGGCGGAGCAGCGTGCTCATGGATGCTTATGAACCGCGGCACCGGCGCCCACTTGATCTCGGCTCCGTGGTCGAACGACCACTTGTAGGCGGACTCCGTGAGCTCGACCAGCCTTTCCGTACGTGAAGCTACATCGAGCAGTACCAGATACGACTTGCTCGCGGCGAGATCCTTGGAGACATACGCCAGTGCGTCGCCATTCGGACTCCAGGTGGGGGTTACGTTATCGGGAATCTGTAGCTCGGATACCCAGACCTGCTTTTTTGCCTCTAGATCGTACAGCGCCACGCGAGACTTCTCGTCGACATAGGCAAAGGATGCTTCCGACCTTGTCAGGCAACCGGGAAGTGAGCCAGCCAAGAGGACTGCGATAAGGACAGACAGCAGCTTTCTCACCCGAATCATGCAAAACCCCTCCTACACAAAGAGCATCATCCTCGGTACGTATCAGCAGCGTAGAGGTCATTCACGACTGCGACAAAGAGGCGGTGGTAGATCGAGGACTGCATCCCAATTAGCATACCACTGACGGACTCTTTTCGGAAATCATTCCAGGATCGGTAGCTCTCGAAGTTCACCTTTCCTTACGCTGGGCCTGGTGAGTACCGGATAGCCGTAAGCAGTCATCTTGGGGACCCGCCGATCTGGAACTGGGGTGATACACTTACTGAGCTGCGCGGTGAAGAGAAAGTGGTCCTCCCAAAGCAGTAAAGTATCCGACTAATGGTCAGGCAGTGCGCCTTGCACTAGACTGGAGTAGGCGTCACACAACACCCCTGCATCCGGAACCCCTCTCTCGGGATCAGCGCTGCGAGTCTACCGCAACGAATACTCGTCGATATCTCTAACGCAGGGATACTCCCTCTGAGCAACGTGAACAAAACGCTTGTCCGCAGTATAGAGGTTGCATCCTAGAGCAAGAGCAACCCAAAGATAGCTGCAGTCATAAGGAGAGTGACGGAGATCGTTAGCAAGGCTCAGAGTTGCCAAGTCCGCGTGTGTTGCCGAGACGCACACAATGTCCAGAGCCTTCGAGCGGCGCAGGACCTTGGACGCCTCGTCGGGGGACAATCTCCCATCTCTCACTGCATTCCATATCATGCTTGTCGTCTCGTCCCGGAGTACTCGAGGAGCTACTAGGGTGATCCTGCCTGCCAGGAAGTCATCGCGCAGTATTTCGGCCCCAGGAGAACGCTCTTCGGACGGAAGAAGCCATCGACCGATCACGCTAGCATCTATCACGGCTATGGGCATGGTTACTCCTCCCTCTTACCGCGGAGCCAGCGTTCGTAGCGTTCATCCCTATCCCGGTCCGACTCCTCTAACAGTTTCTGAACATTGACCGGTATGAGGGTACGTTTGAAGACCTCGTACTCGTCCCACGCCTTTCGCCGCTCAGCAATCATCTGTTTGATGAACCGGTCCTGAGCAGTTCCCGACCTATCGCCTACCTCACGTTCGACAGCAACCGCATCCCTTGCTAGTGAGATCCCGCTCCCGGATGCCGCATAGGGATCGCGTGCGCGATTCGCCTCTAGGTAGGAAGCCAACTCACTCTCCACGAAACGCCACTCTCTTCCGACCTTCG
>CAZRRG010000031.1:0-22893 GCA_964602455.1 uncultured Eubacteriales bacterium
TTGGTCCGAGCCGTATCTGAAGTTGCCGAGCTTCTCGGGGGTGAGGTAACTGGTGCCCGCAAAGGCTGCCTCCTGGCCGAACACCCGGTCCAGCTCAATAGGGTGACCACACGACTCGTGGACCTGCAGGGTCATCTGGGAACCGTCGATGATGACGTCGGTCGTGAGAGGAGGACACTGTTTAGCGGTAAGGAGCGCGACCGCCTCACTCGCAACGCGCTCGGCGTTGCCTGGCAGGTCGAGGTCAAGGACCATCTCGTATCCCTTGGTCGCGAAGTCCCCTCCGGCCGAGGTCGGGTAGGAACGGCGCTGCAGCTCGCCCGACTCGGCGGCCATCGCGTCTATCCCTGCGCCGGTCTCTGTCCTGGTCTGCTCTATGTAGGAACCCTCGGTGGACGCAAACACCTTTTCTTCCTGCATGGCTGAAATGCCGGCGGAGGCCACGCGGACGCCCTTATTGGCCCTCATCAGCCGGTCTGCGTCCAGGAGGAGTTTCACCTTCTCCTCTGGCGACACCGCAAACGGGTCGATCCGGCACTCCGACTCCCACTTAGCCTGTACGGGCTTGACCGGCGCGAGGATTATGTCCCTATCCCGCTTCACTGAGGCCGATGCCTTGGCAATCGCCACTGCTTCGGACGCGACCCGCTCCATTTCCTCTGGTGTTACGGTGGAACTGGACGAAAAGCCCCAGGCGCCATCGTAGAGGACACGGACGCCAAAGCCTCTGCTGCGAGATGAGCCCAAGGACTCCACGTGGCCGTTCTTGGTGCGGACGGACTCCTGCTTCTTGTCGACGATCCGGACATCAGCATAGCCCGCACCCAGCTTCCTGGCCTTCTCAAGAGCCAGGGCGGTGAGCTCCTTCACCGGCGATCCCACCCCTCGAAATGCTTCCAGTATCCGACAACTATGTAGATACGACCATTGGGATCGGCTTTCCTCTCCGGGTATTTCATGTTACGGACAGCGAAACTTCCATCTAGTGAAAGGAGCGTCGCAACGGACGTAGAATCATCTAATGATTGAGTACTATCATGTCTATTGCTATTGGAACAAATTGTAGGGGGCCAAGGTGTGGCGAAGGATAGTCCGGCGGTAGTCCAGAGCGACGGGACGATACTTGTGGAGGTTGACAGTCCGCTATACGAGCAGGCACGGGACAACCTGATGCGCTTCTCGGATCTTGTCAAGAGCCCTGAGTATATACACACGTACCGGCTCTCTCCACTCTCCCTGTGGAACGCGGCGTCCTGCGGCCTCACCCCCGAAGACGTGATTGAGAGCCTCAACCGGTTCTCACGGTATCCGGTCCCGTCCAATGTTGAGACATTCGTGCGGGATACCATGGCCAAATTCGGGGTCACGCGCCTCTTGCGCAAGGACGACCAACTGGTTCTGGTCTGCCAGGACCGGTTTGTCTTTGAAGAAATCAAGCGATCCGAGAAGTGCAAGCCCTACATCAAGGAGATCATCTCCGAGGACTCGCTGATAGTTGAGCCTATGTCCCGAGGCACTCTCAAGGAAGCCCTCATAAAGATGGGTTATCCTTGCGAAGACCTGGCAGGGTACACAGCCGGAGATCCTCTGGACATCCGCCTAAGAACCCATACGGCCCAGGGTCAGCCATTCTCGCTGCGGCCGTACCAGTTGGCGGCCAGGGACGCGTTCTGGGCAGGCGGTTCGGCTAGGGGCGGCAGCGGCGTCGTTGTGCTCCCATGTGGCGCCGGGAAAACCATGGTTGGTATCGGTGCTATGGAGCTGGCGGCAACTGAGACCTTGATCCTGACTACCAACGTGGTAGCCCTGCGGCAATGGATCGCGGAGCTTCTCGACAAGACCGAGCTGCCGGAGAGCGCCGTCAAGGAGTACAGCGGCGAGGTCAAAGAGATAGGTCCCGTCACGGTGACCACGTACCAGATCCTGATCCACAAGAAACGGGGCGACGATGCCGAGTACCCGCATTTTTCGCTGTTCAACCAGAAAAACTGGGGCCTGATCATATATGACGAGGTACACCTGCTGCCGGCGCCGGTCTTCCGCATTACTGCTGACCTGCAGGCAAGAAGGCGGCTCGGTCTCACAGCGACACTGGTGCGGGAGGACGGCCGGGAAGATGAGGTCTTCAGCCTCATAGGTCCCAAGAAGTTCGACAAGCCGTGGAAGGAGCTTGAGGCCCAGAACTGGATCGCTCAAGCCCACTGCCACGAGATCAGGGTGGACATGAACAGCGACGACCGGTTGGCGTACGCGGTAGCCGATGAAAGGGACAAGTACCGCATTGCTGCAACCAACGTCAGCAAAATACCTCTGGTGCAGGAGATCGTGCGCAGGCACGCGTCCGACCAGGTGCTGATCATAGGCCAATACCTCGACCAGCTGGATATGCTGGCAAACATCCTTGGAGCTCCCCTCTTGTGCGGACAGACTCCAAACTCAGAACGCGAGGAGCTCTACGCCCAGTTCAAGGAGGGCCGCATAAAGTGTCTGGTTGTGTCCAAGGTAGCGAACTTCTCCATCGACCTGCCGGATGCCAACGTGGCGGTGCAGGTGTCTGGAACGTTCGGATCGCGCCAGGAAGAGGCGCAGCGTCTTGGCCGCATCTTGAGGCCAAAGCCCCAGGGTGAGAGCGCCGTGTTCTACTCTCTGGTCACCCGCAACACAAAAGATCAGGAGTTCTCGCAAAAACGCCAGCTCTTCCTCACAGAGCAGGGATATAAATACACTATCTGGGAAGCTCAGAACTTCATGGATATGGGCAAGGAGGCGAGGCAATGAACCTAAGAGAGGCTCTCCTCGCGTCGTCGCTCGAAAGAGTGCGCGGCATAGCCAGTTTCTACGGCCTCTGGGGACCGCCGGGAGGACTCGGCACCGAGGTCTCCATTGACACGCTGGCTGACCTCATACACACCCACCTGCTTGTCCCTGCTCATGCGCTGGTCGCGATGAACGGCCTCAACCAGGAAGAAGTGTTGGCCCTGAGGCTAATCACCATCGCCGCCGGCGGGAGCGGAGTTGTGGTGGAGCAGTGCCACCAGAAGCTGAACCAGCTTTCCCGTAAGTGGCGAAGAAACGGCGCGAAGGTTATTGACGCCCTTATCTCCAGGGGCCTGGTCTTCACGCGCCGAGAGGGTTACAGGCACATCTACTTCGTACCTTCCGACCTCAAGGAAGTGCTCTCTGGGTTCTTCCTGAGCGACATTTACCAGGCGTGTCTAGCCGATGGTACCCGGTTCTCGCCTCGCCGGCGGACCGACTTCGCCGCTCCCTTGCGCCACATGTGTCTATTCCTTTCGTACCTGCGCAAGAACGAGGTTAGGCTCACCCAATCCGGGACCATGTTCAAGAAAGCCCAGAACGACCTGGGTATGCTGGTCGAGGAAGAGGATACCGTTATCGAGGAATCGTTTTTCCCGGTGCGGTACCCGCCGAGACTGGCGTTCCTGCTCTACTTTGGACGGTCCAAGGGACTGGTCGAGGAACGGAACGGACTCCTGCGGCTATCGCCGTCCGCCACTGCCTGGGTTGTGGACACCGATGAAGCCAAGTGCAGGCAGGATCTCTTCGACTACTGGAAGACCACCTTCATAGCCCAGGACACCGACCTGCAGACCCTTCTGTGGGTGATCATGAGGGCTCCTGAAGGTTCGGTGCTGTCCCTCAGCGACCTACTAACCTACATGGAGACGCTGTCTACCAGCCACTCCTCTCACGGGCTAAACCTCCGGGCGGAGCGAAACCTCGTGGAGGTGCTGGAGTACCTGGGTGGCCTAGAGGTGCAGACGAGCCTGAACGCTACGCACGTGCGTCCAACCGCGCTTGGCAGGGCCATGTTTGGGCTGGCACCGTGGCCTGAGGAACCGTGGGATCATCACATCTACGTGCAATCCAACTTTGAGACGCTGGTGCCCTGCACGATCGCGCCCAAGCTTCTCTGGTCCATCGACGCCTTTGCCGATCTGCAAAAGCCCGACGCAATGATGGTCTACAAGCTGTCCAGGAACTCGGTGTACAGGGCAATGCTTCACTCGTACACTCCGGAGTCGATCCAGCGGTTCCTGGAGACGTACTCCAAGACGCCGGTATCACAGAATGTAACCTACTCCATCTCTCATTGGGGCACGTCTTACGGGCGGATCGAGTTCGAGGAGACGATCCTGCTGCGCTGCGACACCGAGGAACTGGCGGACGAGCTGATGCTCCATCCGAAGATCAGGCCCTACCTCAAGCAGAAGGTGGGACCCTGCTGCCTCACGGTGGACAGCAGCCAGTACGAGCAGCTCATCCAGGCGCTGTCAGACGAAGGGTACATGCCCAAGGTGGACGGGGCAAGGCGGCTTGCGCCGCAGACGGCGGGACAGGGCTGAAAGCAGAGCGACAGCGGAGCTTTCAGCGCGTCGCCAGCAAATCGCGTGCGCCGATGCGAGCTACGCGAGCATCACGCGATTTGCGAGAGACATTCTGCTTCCGATTGCTCAGGATTGGCGGCGCTTTTGCCGCATCGCCCTACATCTCCCTCAGGGATCTAGCCACCGGCAGGTAGCGTCCTGTTTTCTGCGCAGACTTGTCGTACTGGTGCAGCCAGAAGAAGGACACGGCGACTGAACCCAGCGCGAACACCGCACCCCAAACGCCTGGGTTGCCAAGCGATCGTCCCAACACAACTCCTATGCCAAGGCCTACCAAGCCTGCTACAAGCGGCAACCCCCAGACAAGGAACGATGCGGCAAGGAAGTCCCGGCCCTCCATTTCGACTTCCACAGTGTCACCCGGGCGGATCTCACCCAAAGCGATAGCCTCGATGGTCAGTTGGCTGTTGTCCCCAAAAGCAATGTGAGGATGAGAGCAGCGACCGCACCTATCGCAGGCCGCGGTTCGCTTCATCGCTATGATGACGCGGTTGCCGCTCACGGAAACCGCAGTGCCGTACTCCTTCACGGTGCGCTCGCCTCCCTGATACCTTCTCTGCTTCTCTGTATATTGTACCGCAAACAATGAAGAAGCCGCTTGCAGTCCCCTCTTGCTGCTAACTCCGCCGCTGGCCCGCCTCGCAGGCAAGGCTGGCGCCATACCTTCCTCCTATTGGTCACCAGGTGACCTCTCAGTTTTCCGCCGGTCACGCGATGACCGATAGAGGCGGCAGCGTTAGTCACGAGATGGCTAATATGTCGAAAAGCGCAGTCACGGCAGGACCATTGAGGACTGTCAGTGCAGATCTAGTCACGTCATGACCGCTCTCTTGGGGCTTATTGGTCATCCAAGGGAATATAACCTCCCAACTAATAATCACCAGGTGACCCCTGCAAATCTGACTAGGCACTGCACGACCCATAGAGAGCCGGTAACGATCTTGGCAAGGCAGTATCGTAGATGGAAGTAGTCGTCGCATGACCCACTGTCAGTCGTCCCGCTCGTCAATTCCTGCGGAGGTCCAGATCCTGGTCGTCCCATGACTATCAGCCGCGAGGCAGAGAAGGGGACGACGACCGACTAGAACAGGATCTTGTGGCGGCGCCAGCCGACGTTTAGCACCATGCCCACCGCGAACGAGTTCACCAGCAGAGCTGAGCCGCCGTGGCTGAGGAAAGGAAGAGGAACTCCCGTGACAGGCATGATCCCCATGGTCATACCTATGTTCACGAGCAGGTGGAAGAGGAAGAGCGATAGGACTCCGCCGGCTACCATAGTTCCGCGGCGATCCGGAGAGTTCACCGCCGCAAGAAGGCACCGGTATAGTATCACCACGTACAGTCCGAGAACCAGGACGCTCTTGACGAAGCCCAACTCCTCTCCTACCACCGAGAAGATGAAGTCGGTCTGCTGCTCCGGGATAAAGTCCAGCCTGTTCTGGGTGCCTTTGCCCAAGCCTTTGCCCCATAGGGAGCCTGAGCCTATGGCTATCTTGGACTGCAGTACCTGGTAGCCTGTGCCAAGCGGATCGGCATTGGGGTTAAACAGCGTGGTGATCCGCTTGATCTGGTAGTCCTCCAACGGCAACGGGAGGCCTGCGTAGGAGTGCAGTAACAACACAACCACAATGGCGACCACACCTAGAACAAACAGCCGCATCAGCTGCTTTCCCGGAGCGCCGCCGAAGTACAGAGTCCCGGTGGTAGCCGCAACGACAACGAGGGCAGTCCCAAGATCAGGCTGCTTCAAGATCAGCGCCATCGGCACAAGGACCCAGGCGTAGTAGAGCGCAAACTCTACAAACGACGACGGCGCCCCATCCCACCTGGACAAGAGATACGCGGTGAAAAGGATCATCGATATCTTGGCAAGCTCAGAAGGCTGAAGGTCGAAAAACCCCAAGGGGATCCACCGTCTTGCGCCGTTGACTTCCCTACCAAGGAACAGCACGGCCACCAGCAAAACACCGGTAGCCCCGTAGAGAGCGGGCGAAAGGTTGACCATATCCCGGTAATCCACAAAGGTCCCGAGAGCCATGGCAAACAACGACGCAAGGACAAGTAGGGCTTGTTTCCTGGCGTAGTAGTGATTGCTCAGTGCATGGGTTGCGCTGTCTACGAGCGGTATCGAGAGAATATCCAAGAGCAGCACACAACCGATTAGATACCAGTCAATGTGCCGGACAGCTCGCTTCTCAATACGGACGCTGGGAAGCTCTATCGTTTGACGTCAAACCTCTCTTTAGGGCCACCACGGGTATGCTGGCAACCAGTGCGCGCCTGCGGTCAAGATCCTTCCACTCGAATTCTATACCGCCGGTGTCTATCTCCACATACTTAGATATTGCCAGTATAACGTCGTCCTTCATGGACTCCATGAGGGCCGGGGCAAGGCTCAGCCTGTCCTGAACCAAGACTACGCGCAGCCTGTCCTTAGCTATCTCCTTCGGTTTCTTCTTGGCCGAGAACCAGTTGAAGAGCACAGTAATCCCCCCTAACCCAGTTTCACGATCCGGCGGATGCGATCCCAGAGGCTCTCTTTCTCCGTGAGGTCCATGAACGGTACTTGCTCGCCCTTGATCCGGCGGGCAATGTTGCGGTAAGCCTCTCCGGCTCTGGAGTTATCCACCATTACAGCTGGTTCGCCGCGGTTTGTCGAGACCACTATGTAGTCGTCGTCAGGTACTACACCGAGGAGGTCGATAGCAAGGATATCGATGATGTCGGCGATATCCATCATGTCGCCCCTGGCGACCAGTTTGGGCTTCAGCCTGTTAATGATCAGTTCCGGTTTCTCGAAGCCCGACGCCTCCAGGAGACCCGTAATCCTGTCCGCATCCCTCACGGCCGACACCTCGGGCGTCGTGACGATGATAGCTCTGTCGGCGCCGGCGATAGCGTTCCGGAACCCCTGTTCAATGCCTGCGGGGCAGTCTACAAGGACGAAATCGTGCTCTTCCTTGAGACCGGAGATGAGTTCTTTCATCTGCTCCGGGTTCACCGCGTTCTTGTCCTTGGTTTGAGCGGCAGGAAGGAGGAACAAGCCCTCAATGCGCTTGTCCTTGATGAGGGCCTGCCTGAGCCTGCAGTAGCCCTCCACCACGTCTACCAGGTCGTAGACGATCCGGTTTTCCAGCCCCATAACGACATCGAGGTTGCGGAGACCGATGTCGGCATCCACCATGACGACCTTGGATCCCATGGAAGCCAACGCGACGCCGAGATTAGCGCAGGTCGTCGTCTTGCCGACTCCCCCTTTGCCTGACGTTATTACGAGTGCTTGACTCAACGCTCTCCCTCCCACCTTGTACCTTCGAGTGGTTCAATGAGTATGACTCCATCTTTCAATCTTGCAACTTCAGGTCGACGGGGCGTGGAGTCGTCCTCCGGCGGCCGCCCTATGACGTCGCCGATCCTTATCTGCGTAGGCTCGAGCCGAAACGCCACCACGCAGCCATGTCCACCACCCGCACCGGCGTGCGCTAAGCCGCGAAGTGTGCCGGTAACCACAATATCGCCGGTAGCCGTTACCTCTGACCCGGGGTTCATATCTCCAAGGACAACCACGTTTCCCTGGTAGTCGATCTTCTGGCCCGAGCGGAGGGTTCCCTTGTAGAGCAGGGTCTCAGGGAGTCCCGCCACCAGATCCGCGTATGCCTCCCGGGTGATCACCGGCTCATGGTACTCGGGAGCCGACTTCACTCGCGTACTGGGCGGCGAGGCCTTCTTGGGCTCCGGCCTGCCCCGGTTCTTCTCCACCGAGTACTCATCCCTATGAACGATCTTCTTCAGCCTCAGGCCGTACGGATGGGCCAGTATTTGCTGGATTTCCAGTATCTCATCTATGGAAAAGCTCGCGGAGCCTATATTCAGCACCACATCGGAATCGGTGAAAAAGCTTTCGCCCTTTTTCAGGTATTCCTTGAGCTTGTCCCGGAGGACGGCGAACTCCTTGTCATCGCTTAGGATGAGCTCCAGGCCGTCCTTGGTACCTCTGAAGACAACATCCTGCTTAAGCGCCATGCGTTCCACCTCCCGCCCACTGCGGGCTCACTCCGGCTTGCTTGCGAAGTAGGCGTCGAAGATCGCGCGCGCCACCGGCGCCGCGACGGCCGAACCGCCTCCGCCTTGATCGACGACAACCGCCAGGGCTATCTCGGGGTTTTCGTACGGGCCGAAGCCAACGAACCAAGCGTGGTTCTCTCCCAGGGGATTCTCTGCCGTACCTGTTTTCCCTGCTACCTTCACGGGTAGATCGTAGAAGGCCCAGTACGCCGTCCCACCCGGGAGCGACGTCACGTTGTAGAGACCTTGCCGGACGACGTCAAGGATCGACTGATCGACCTCAAGTGTGCTCGCCACTTCAGGCGCGAACTCCTCGACGACGTTGCCCTCCGGGTCCAGAATCCGCCGCACTATCTGGGGCTTCATCCTGACGCCGTTATTGGCGACGGCCTGGACCACCGAGGCCATCTGGATCGGGGTCTCCAGGTGGTAGACCTGGCCCATGGCAGCCATCATGTTCTCGGCATACAGCACGTTGGGCTCCGCCACCCGGCCTTCATCGTAGGCCTTCTTCTTCCACTCTGTTGAGGGAACAGTGCCGTAGTTCTCGCCGAAGAGGTCGACGCCCGTCTTCCGGCCAAGGCCCAGCACCGTCGCGTACTTGGCCATAGCGTCCATCCCAAGCCTGCGGCCCATCTCATAGAAGTACGTGTTGCATGAGTACTGAAGCGCCTCAACTATGTTGACCGCGCCGTGGCCCCCGGCTTTGTTGCAGGGTAGGCTGGGCACATTCGGGTGGTAACCGGGGTCGTAGAAGGTCTCGGTCGGTGTCGTCTTGCCTTCGGCAAGCGCCGCTATCGCGGAGACTATCTTGAACGTGGAGCCCGGAGGGTAGAGGCCCGTGGTAGCCAAGTTCGAGAAGCGCCATTCCCTTTCGTCGAGAAGCCGGTTGAGCTCCGCCTGAGTGATGCCGGTAACAAGTTTATTGGGATCAAACCCGGGGACTGAGGCCATAGCGAGCACGCCGCCTGTCTTCACATCCAGAACCACAGCCACTCCGGCTCGCGCTGAAGGATGGTCCTTCATCGCCTTCATGAGGGCATCCTCGGCAGCATTCTGCAATTTGGCGTCCATGTAGAGTTCAAGGTCGTTGCCCGGCCTGGGTTCTGTGCCCGGACCAACGTTGCCTGTGGGCCTTCCCCTGTAGTCGACCTCGACCTGATAGCCTCCGGCTTCGCCGTTAAGCGCTTCCTGGTAGTAGTCTTCGATGCCTTGCTGCCCGACGATGTCGCCGATCCTGTAGTCCTTGTAACGCTGATCCCTCAGCTGTGACTCGGTTATCTCGGCAACGTAGCCCAGCACGGGCGAGGCCAGCGTGCCACCCGGGTAGTAACGTATGGGCTCGGGCTGGATGAACACCCCGGGCAGGTTGGGCGCCTCCTCAACAATAGCAGTGTACTGCTCCGGAGCGATGTCCCTGGCAATGGGCACAGGCTCAAAGTACCTGCCTTGATACTGGGCGATCTTCTTCTGAACGTCCTCCAACTGCAGTCCGAGTATATCCGACAGCCTCGGGAGCGCCTCTTCAGCCTTGGCCTTATCAAGATACCAGTAGTAGACCGAGTAGGACGGTCTTGACGTTATCAGCACGGTACCGTTTCGATCCGACACATTGCCCCTGGGTGCGGCGATGGGAGTGATACGAAGGTAGTTCTCAGTGGAGAGCCGGCGGTACCGCTCGCCGTTCACGATCTGGAGGTTGAACATTTGGAGAAGGAGGATGGCCGCAACGGCGGCTATCATGACCAAGAAGACGTCTCTCCTGGACTTCATCTCCTTCGGAGAGAGGTTTTGGCCTTCGTCGTTGGGAAGGTCGTTCCTCTTGACCACGCCGCCACCTCCTTTTCCCTATCCCCTCTCGCGGGAACTATGCGGCCAATGAACTCGGCCAACCTGCGCTGAAGCCCGTCAACCGGCAGTATGAGGACTACCGACCAGGCAGCTGTCGCAGGCAGTATCATCCTGACCCAGTACTGGAAGCCGACTTCTATACCCATCGCTCGAAGCGTAACGAAGCCGACGGCATCCGCAAGGACCGATGAGATCCCGGCTGTAAGAGCCTTAGACAGTGCCGAGTCGGGGTTCACGAACCTCCTGAGAAGCGAGGCCATCATTGAAGCAACGCCAAGGGAGATCGCCCTTTGGCCCAATGCTCTGCCGAAGAAAAGGTCTTCTAAAAGTCCAAGCACGAAACCGAGGGGAAACGACATCCATAGGCCGCACGCCCATCCCAGGGAAGCGGCGAGGACCACCAAGAGGTCCGGCCGGTACTGAACCGGAAGTACCACAAACTCCACCGACTTCAGTAACACAGCCAAGAGAAGAGACGCGATCGCAGCCAGGCCCTCGTTGCGGATCATCTCTTGAGCACCATGACTTCTTCAAGATGGTTGAGGTCCGACGACGGCTTCACGGTCGCTTCTTTGATAAGTCCGGGCGAAGGTATATAGACCGAGGTTACCTCGCCTATGAGGATGCCCGCCGGAAACTTGCTGCCCAAGCCGGATGTGACAACCCTGTCTCCCACCTCGACTTCTGCATCTCGACTGAAGAAGCGGAGGATGAGAGTGTCGGGTCCTTGCCCACCCAGGAGAACTCCGTAGTCTCTTGAACCCTCGATGGTCGCCCCGATCCCGCTCTCCGGGTCAGTTAGCAGCAAGACTGTGGAGGTCCGCCTGTCGGTATTGAGGATCCTGCCTATTAGGCCCGTCCGGGAGACCACCGGATCGTCGACGTTCACCCCGTCGTCCTGCCCCAGACCTATGTCTATGGTGGAGAACCACTTGTTGAGGTTGCGCCCGTAGACCTTGGCTACTTCGTACTGCCCGGGGTTTAGCTCCTGAAACGACAGAAGGTCCTTCAGGCGCGCGTTCTCGCTCTCCAACTCCGCAATCCGGGCCCGCAGCGCCTCTACTGTGGACAGTTCTTTGGTGAGTTCCTCATTGCGCCTGATGAGCTCATTCTTGTTGGCGAACGAGGCCTTGTAGTACTCGACTTGGAGGGTGAGTTTGTGAAATGCCTGGTATACAGGCTGAACTATCCGGGAGAAGGCGGCTTCCCAGAACGAGGGACCGTCAACAGGCTTGCCCGTCAGGTTCATGAGAGCGACGGAGGCGGCTAGCAGCACAACTGCAGTGAGAACTCGCGTATACGGTAGTTGCCGCCTCACGTCTCTCCATCCCTCTTTTGGCTCTTCGTATCCTCTTTACTGCTTAGCTCGTCTTGACGAAGCCAGCACCTTCCGGAGTTTCTCCTGGTCCTCAAGCATGATCCCGGTACCGCGGGCGACAGCCCTGAGCGGCTCGTCGATGATGTGGACCGGCATGCCCGTTTCCTGGCTGACCAGCTTGTCGAGGCCCTTGAGCATGGCGCTTCCGCCTGTCATGACGATGCCGCGGTCCATGATGTCGGCCGCCAGTTCCGGAGGAGTACGCTCCAGCGTTTCCTTGACCGCCTCGATGATCTGGCCCACAGGCTCCGAAAGGGCTTTACGTATCTCTCGTGAGTCGATCGTTATGGTCCTGGGCAGTCCCGTTACCAGGTCCCTGCCCCGGATATCCATACGCTCCTCTTCGTCGAGTTCGAAGGCGGAGCCGATCGTTATCTTGACGTCCTCAGCCGTCCTCTCGCCGATGAGGAGGTTGTAGGCCCGCTTCACGTAGTTCACAACTGCCTCGTCCATCTCGTCACCGGCTACGCGGATCGAGCGCGAGGCGACTATCCCTTCGAGGGATATGACCGCCACTTCGCAGGTGCCGCCGCCGATGTCCACTATCATGTTGCCTGTGGGCTCATTCACCGGGAGGCCTGCTCCGACAGCAGCCGCCATGGGCTCGGGCACGGTCTCCGCATCCCTGGCGCCGGCCGATTCAGCCGCGTCGATAACGGCTCGCCTCTCCACTTCGGTGCAACCTGAAGGCACGGCGACAAGGACGAAGGGCTTGAGAAGGCGGTGCTTGTGGGCCTTTCTGATGAAGTAGCGCATCATGGCCTGAGTTATGTCGAAGTCGGCGATGACGCCGTCCTTCATGGGTCTAACCGCGATTATGTTGCCGGGAGTGCGGCCTATCATCTGCTTCGCCTCTGTCCCGACTGCGAGGACATCCTTGGTGTCGGCGTTAATGGCCACAACCGACGGCTCCACGAGCACAATACCCTTGCCTCTCACGTGCACCAGGGTGTTGGCTGTCCCTAGGTCAATCCCGATGTCCCTGCTGAGGTAATTGTAGAGCCACTGCACCGTACCCACTCTCCCTTTCGCTTCCGTCCTCACGACCCACAGGTAAACAATCCCGGATAGATATCTTGCAGACTTACGAACGTTGTGCGACCCACGATAACGTGGTCGAAGACCGGTATGCCTAACACCATTCCAGCGTCGACCATTCGCTTGGTGATCTTGAGATCATCGTCGCTCGGCGTGGGGTCGCCGCTCGGATGGTTGTGCACCAGTACGACCTTGGCCGCGCTCTTCTTGATCGAATTCTTGAAAATCTCCCTCGGATGCACAATCGTCGCATCCAGAGTACCTATCGAAACATCCTCTCTTCCGGTGACCTGATTCCTGGAGTTCAGGTGCAGTATGCAGAAGTGCTCCCTGTCCAGGTCGGTTAGGTGCCTTCTTACATACTCGAATGCATCTTTTCCACAGCGGATGACGTATTGCCTGCCGTTCTCCTTAGGCGACTGCAGAAGTCGTTTGCCCAGTTCCGCACAGGCCCGAAGGCGCGTAGCCTTGGCAAGACCGACCCCCGGAATCCGCCGAAGCTCATCGAGCGTTGATTCCTGAAGGAACCCCAAACTGGCCCCGTACTGCTCATATGAATCGGAGAGGATCCTTTGGGCGAGTTCCAGGGCTGTCTCGTTCGAACTCCCGGTTCCCAGAAGTATCGCAACGAGCTCGGCGTCTGACAGCGCTTCAGGACCGACTTCCGAAAGCCTCTCCCTCGGCCTCACCCTGTCGGGCCAGTCTTTAATTGTCAAACGGGATATTGCTCTCTCCCCCTACTTGTTCTGCAAATCACGAAGCGGCACGCCCGCCCTCCGAAGCAGACTGTACACCTTCGGAAGCGGGAGCCCGATCACTCCTGAGAAATCTCCTTCTACTCTCTCGACGAAAAACGCGCCGGCGCCCTGCAGCGCGTAGCTGCCTGCCTTATCCATAGGCTCTTCCGTATCGACGTACCACCGGATCTCCTCTTCGTCCATGCTCCTGATAGTCACCCGGGTCGCGTCGAAGTCGTCCAAGACCGTCCTACCTAGGGGTTCATACAGCGCCACACCCGTGTACACCACATGGGTGCGCCCACATATGCGACGCAGCATATCTCGTGCCTGTTCTTTGCTTTCGGGCTTTCCAAGGACCTTTCCATCGATGTAAACGATGGTATCTCCACCCAGCACATAGTCGTCCGGCATACGCTCCGCCACTTTGCGGATCTTGCGTCGCGCCAGGGCCTTTACCAACTCCCCGGGATCCATGTCGTCTACGGGAGCGTCTTCATCCACATTAGACGGAACAACTAACGGAGCGATTCCGGCCGATTCAAGCAGCATCTTACGCCTTGGTGATTCGGAAGCGAGGACCAGTCTCACCACGCGTCACCTACCAAGGAGGAGCACCAGGAGAAGGACCATGATCGCCCCCATGAGGTTGAGGCGCAGGGTGAACCCCAAGGTGAGAGTGATCACGTTAAGGTCCAAAGCCAAGGGAGGCTGAAGCCCAACTGTGAAGCCCTTGGCCAGGATAGGCGCCGCGTTCTCAAACGCCACGCCTAAGATGCTCCCGACTATTGCGCCGGCGATGATAGCGACGATAAGGATCAGTACCCGGGTCCTTCTCATTGGTTGCGGCCTCCCAAATTATACCAATAGTCCTACCCACGGATCCTTACTTTATTCGCTTCACCCAAACCTCATAGGTCGGCGCCCTTCATAAGGATCTTATTTGAACATGGGATCACTCACAATAGTTTTCGACGGGATATCCCTGCAGATGACGCAAAAAGCAGAATCCGCCGGGGCACACAAACCCCGGCGGATGTGCTCTCTTGATGATTCGGCCGGCGCTAGGAGGCGGCGCTCTCGGCCTTCTTCTTCCCGTACGACACTATCGTCTTAACCGGGCACTTGGTCACGCAGATGCCGCAGTTGTCGCACAGCGAGTAGTCGATCTTGGCCAGGGTGCCCCTGTCCATCGCTATAGCCTTCTGCGGGCACGCCCTCACGCACGCCTGGCAAGCGATGCATCCAATCTTGCAGTACTTGCGCACTACCGGGCCCTTATCATAGGACCGGCACAGGATGTGGACTTCCTTGTTCACGTCGACAAGCCCGATGATCATCCGTGGGCAGGTACGAACGCAGATGCCGCAACCGGTGCACTTCTCCCGGTCCACCACGGGGATGCCTTTGTCGTTCATGTGCAGGGCGTCAAACGGGCATGCCCTGGCGCAGGAACCAAGGCCCAGACATCCGTAGGAACAAGTCTTCTCACCGCCGAGAGCGTTCAGAGCAGCGCACTCGGTTACTCCATCATAGGTCGCGTTCCTCTCGGTCAGTTCGCAGTCGCCCTGGCAGTAGACCACCGCCACCTGAGGCTCGACGCCTTCCCCAGAAACGCCCATTATGCCAGCGATCTTCTCGGCAACCGCGTTGCCGCCAACCGTGCACCCGTTCGTCGGTGCGCGACCTTCGGCTATGGCTTCAGCAAGTCCCGAGCAGCCCGGGAATCCGCAGCCGCCGCAGTTGGCGCCGGGGAGAACCGCCTGGATTTCTGCGATCTTCGGGTTGGTCTCGACCTTGAACTTGTTGGCGGCAACTGCCAGCAGCACGCCAATGAACAGGCCCGATAGACCTAACGATAGTACGGCTTCCAGCATTTATGCTCCCCCCTACTACTTGAGAATGCTCTGGAAAAGGCCTGAGAACCCCAGGAACCCAAGAGACATGAGTCCCGTAGAAATGAGGGCCAGGGGGAATCCCTTCAACACCTCAGGGATGTCCATGAGCTTCCATCGCTCTCTGATCCCGGCAAACACGATTATCGCCAGGCTCCAACCCAGCGCGCCGGCCAGGCCCGCGACCGTGCTCCAGAGGATGTTGTAGCTCTTGGTCACGTTCAGAAGGGCAACCCCCAGCACCGCGCAGTTGGTGGTGATGAGCGGGAGGTAGATCCCCATAGCCTTATATAGCCCGGGAGCGGTCTTCTTGAGGAAGATCTCGACCAGCTGAACAAAGGCCGCGATCACCAAGATGTATGCTATTGTCCGCATGTACTGCAGGCCAAGCGGCGCCAGGATGAACTGCTCAAACGCCGCAGCCACTGTCGACGCGAACGTCATGACGAATACAACCGCTGCCGACATACCCACGGCGGTCTCAAACTGCCCCGAGAGACCGACGAAGGGGCACAGGCCGAGGTACTGCATGAATACGAAGTTCGAGGTCAGAACCCCGCCCACTAAGATCGAGATGACTTTCATCTGTTACACCCCTCCATTGCGAGTCCGAGAGAGCTAGTCATTTGATGCCGCCGCGGCAAGCTGAGCCGCCGCTTTTCGCTCAGACCTCTTGATAGCAATGTTAAGCACCGCCATTAGGACGCCCAGCGTTATGAAGCCGCCGGGAGGCGTCAGCATGACGCTCAGTGGCTCGAACAGCGGCTCGGCAGGGAAGGCGCCCAGACCAAACAACTTGAGACGACCGGTGCCGAGGAACTCGCGGATCGCGCCGATGACCATAAGGTTAATGGTAAAGCCCATGCCGACTCCCATACCGTCCAAGAGGGAGTTGATAACCGGGTACTTGTAGGCGAACGCCTCGGCCCTCGCGATGATGATGCAGTTCACCACGATTAGAGGGACAAACACCCCAAGGGTCGCGTACATCGCCGGCATATATGCCTTCATGACCAACTCGACGATTACGACAGGCGTCGCGATGAGGATCACGAAGATCGGGATCCTGATCTGGTCCGGTATCAGCTTGCGAATGGCCGACACCAGTAAGTTCGACATGCTGAGCACGAACACAACCGCCACGCCCATCCAGAACCCGTTCTCCATGGATGTAGTGACAGCCAGCGTCGGGCACATACCGATGACCATCCTGAAAGTGGCGTTTTCCTCTATAAACCCCTTAGTGAAATCGTGCAGAAGCGATCTCTTGCCATTCATGAAAGTCACCTCCCACCCGCGCTGGCCTTGCGTCGCAAGGCTGCGTCATGCGCGTAACCGTAGTACCTGGGAACCACAAACCGGTCGATCAGGGGCGTCACTAGGTTCATCAGAAGGATGGCGTAGGTAACGCCCTCCGGGTAACCGCCCCACAGCCTTATGAGAAGTGTTATGAAGCCGCAACCGATCCCCATGTATAATCTGCCTTTGAGCGTAACGGGCGAGGTCACGTAGTCGGTGGCCATGAAGAACGCTCCCAGCACCGCGCCGCCCAGCATCAGGGCAGTGACCGGGTCTCCCTGGAAATACGCTCCCGACTTCCCGAACACCCAGGAACCCAAGGCAAGCGTCCCAAGGAACCCCAGCGGTATGGCCGGGTCGATGACTCCCCTCACCAGCAGGTAGATCCCGCCGAGAAGCAGAGCCGCTATGCAGGTCTCGCCCAGGGAGCCAATCCTTATCCCGAAGAAGAGGTCCGAGATCCCGGGAACGGCACCGCCGGCAAGCGGAGTCGCGGTCGAAACCGCGTCGTGGGTCAGAGGGTTAACCCAATCCTTCAGTACATGCGCCGGCCAAGCCGCAAGGACGAACGCCCGAGCTGCCAACGCAGGGTTCACAAAGTTGGTGCCCAGCCCGCCAAATATCTGCTTGGCGACGATGATGGCGAAAGCTGAGCCCACGATCGGCACATACAGCGGAACGCCGGGCGGCAGTGTCAATGCCAGCAGTAGGCCGGTTATGACAGCTGAGAAGTCCCCAATCGTCACTTCCCTCTTGACGGCTTTCTCGTACACGTACTCGGAGACCACGGCGGATATGACCGACGCCGCGATAACCATTAGGGCCCTCATTCCGAAGATGACAACAGCCGCAACCGTCGCCGGCACGAGAGCCAGGACCACGTCAAGCATGAGGCTCCTCACGGTCCTGGGCCCCTTCAAGTGGGGCGAAGATGAGATTATGAGTTTTTGCGCCATAGCCTACCCCTTCTTGACCGCGGCAACGCGGCGTCTCTCGTTGATCTTTGCCTTAGCCAGCCTGATGCTCTGGACCAACGGCCGGCGGGACGGACACACGTATGAGCAGGTGCCACACTCGCAGCAGTCCATCACCCGGTGCTTTTCGGCCTCATCGAGGAAGCCGTTCTCAGCGTAGGCCGCCATCCACACAGGTTGGAGCCTCATCGGGCAGACACTCACGCACCTGCCGCACCGGATGCACGGAAGAACCGACTCTGCCTTGACCTGCTCCTCAGTCAGGACCACAATGCCCGAAGTGCCTTTCAGTACCGGAACATTCAGGTCGCGAAGAGAGGTCCCCATCATGGGACCGCCCATGATCACCTTGCCCGGAGTACCCTTGAACCCCCCTGCCTTCTCGATCAGGTAGGAAACCGGGGTTCCTATCAGGGCCCGGAAGTTGGTCGGCCGGGTGATGCCCTCACCCGTAACCGTGACAATCCTCTCGACCAGGGGAAGCCCTGTCCTGAGCGTTTGCGCCATAGCGTAGGCAGTCCCCACGTTGGATACGATCACGCCAACGTTGAGAGGCAACCCTGGAGGAGGCGGGACCTCGCGGCCCAGCACGACCTCAATGAGCTGCTTCTCGCCGCCGCGCGGGTACTTCGATGGTATGACTGCCAGCTCAATCTCACCGTATGAGGACATCGCCTTCTTCATGGCCTCGATCGCCTCGGGCTTGTTGTCCTCGATGCAGACAATGCCCTTGGCAACTCCGGCGCCCTTCATTAGGGCTCGAAAACCGAAGATCACGGCCTCAGCCTGCTCTTCCATAAGCTTCTGGTCTGCCGTCAGGTAAGGCTCGCATTCGGCGCCGTTTAGGAGATATGTGTCGATCGCCGCGCCGGGAGGGGGCGTGAGCTTCACCGACGTCGGGAACGCCGCCCCTCCAAGGCCGACCAGTCCAGCCTCTCTGGCAGCCTCAACGATCTTCTCTTTGGGTATGGCATCAAGCCTGGTCCCCACAGGAACCAGGTCGGAAACCGCGTCGCCTGCTCCGTCAGTCTCAATGACAATCGCGTCAACCATTCGGGCGAGAATGGGATGATAGCGTGCCTCGACTGACTTAACCGTGCCCGAAGCAGGGGCATGGAGAGCCGCGCTAACAGGCCCGCCGGGTTCGGCGATCTTCTGACCTCTCTTCACAGTGTCTCCTGCCTTGACCAACGCCTTTGCGGGGGCGCCGGTGTGCTGAGATAGGAAGAGGATCAGCTCAGGCGGGACCTGAGCGTCTTCAATCGGAGCGTGAGCCGAAAGCTCCTTTCGCTCGGGAGCTTTCACCCCACCGTAGCCACGTCTTGGGTTAACCACCTGTCCCCACCTCAATCTTGTGCATTGACCCGAATAAAGCATTCAATATAACGACTGAGCACACAATAACAATTCTAGCCCTCAATCTCACAATTCGTCAAACTATACGGCCTTTTTCGCGAGTCAGAGAACCCGAGGCTGAGGGGGTTATGAAGGGCGGGATGGCTCCCTTACTAGAGGACCTTTCTTCTGCCCGACGGCTTTATGCCAAGCTGGGAGCGGTACTTTGCGATCGTGCGCCGTGCTACCCGCACGCCCCGCTTTGACAGCTCCTCGGCTATCTCCTGATCGGCAAGAGGGCTCCCAGGATCTTCCGACTGGATCATCGCCTGGATTAACCGCTTCACCTGGTACTGGGAGACATCCCGGTCATCTGCGCGGACTCTGGAGCTGAAGAACGACCTGCAGGGAAAGACCCCGAAGGGCGTATCAACGTACTTGTCCCGAAGGCATCTGGAGACCGTGGACTCGTGCAGCCCAAGCTCCTGCGCCACATCCTTCATGGTGAGGGGCTCGAGGCGCCCGGGTCCCTCGCTGAAGAATGCCGCCTGCCGTGAAACAACGCACTCCATCACGCGGAGGATGGTGTCGCGCCGCTGCTCGATGCTCTTAAGCAGGGAGCGGGCCTTTTGCAGTTGCTCCTGGAGATACGCCCTGGCATCCTTGTCTCCGGCGTCAAGAAGTCGCTTGTAGACTGGGTTCCACCTGACACGGGGCAGGGCGCTGTCGAGGACCGTTACCGCAACTCCGTCTTCCGTTCTTCTCACGGTGATCTCAGGGCAGACATACCTGACGCTCTCCGAGGAGTAGCGGGCGCCGGGTTTGGGGTCTAGCGTGAGTAGAACGTCCCTAGCCTCCATGACTTCCTTCACTGAGACGCCCACCGCTTTGGCGATCTTCCGGTACCGGCCCGCAGCCAAGTCGTCCAGGTGCCGGTCAATGATCTTGAGCACGACATCGCCGCACCTTGCGGCCCGCGCCTGAAGCAGGAGGCACTCTCTGAGGTCCCGGGCTCCGACACCGGGAGGGTCGAGGCTCTGAACAACCGCCAGTACCCGCTCCACAATCTCTATAGGGAAGTTCGCCACGCGGGAGATCTCCTCAACAGAAGATCTGAGATATCCGTTGTCGTCTATGTTGCCGATCAGGAGTTCCCCGGCGAGGTGCTCTTCCTGGGAGAGGTCCAGGAGCCCCAGTTGAGCGGACAGGTATTCCCAAAGGCCGGGCCTGTCTTCGGCTAAGGTTTCGTACAGCGGGGCCCTGTTCTCACGGGTTCTTCCCGAGATAGACGGCCCGAGATCGGAAGAATCACAGAAGCAGGCCAGGAGTTCCTCGTCACGTGGATCCAGCGACTCCGGTAGGGATTCCTCCTGGGGATCTGACGCGATCTCAAGCAGGGGGTTTTCCTCGACCTGCTGGCGGATGAAGCTGGAGAGTTCCAGAGCGCTCATCTGCAACACCATGATCGCCTGTCGTACTTCAGGCGTCAGGGCAAGTTTCTGCGTCTCAAGGAGCTCCAGACCGTACGCCGACTTCATCACTCTCCCCCTTCCGTAGAGAGTGTATTTGCCGTGCGCTCGCGTTTTGCCTTCTGTCAGGTTATTCCAGGCTTATCTTCTTCGCGGAGACGTCCACTCGTTCGAGGTATATTCCGGTGAGGTACTCCAGTTTCTCCTTGAGATTGCGTTGCACAGCCTGCAGTACGTCGAAGACTTTGACTCCATACCGGAGCACCAGCTCCACGTCAAGGATCGTGCCCTCGCCCACGGTGAGAACCAGGCTCCTCTGCACCCTGGACACACCGGGGATCTCGAGGCATATCCGCTGGGCTATCTGCATGACGACGGCGTCGGATATGTAGTACCGCCCGAAGTAGCTGTAGGTGGGGCGCACAACCGACCTTTCCTGCACACCGTAACGCTGCTCCCTGGTCAGCGCCAGCGCCTTCAACGGATCCACAAGATAGCCGGAAAACGTCTTCTTGACCTCGAACGCGGGCGCGGGTATGACGTGTTTGCCTTCCTGCCTGCGCTGCCACAGCGCGTGGTCGATCTCCTCAGGGGTAGCGTAGTCCTGTATGTTCAGGTACTCGGACGGTTCAGCCAGTCCAAGCCGGGACACGATGCGCAGCACCATGGTGGTGGACGTCCCGAGGATGAGTATCTTTGAAGGCATGAGTTGAGCTATACCCTCTCTCACCTCAAGCGCGTGGCCTGGAGCTGAGAAGATGGCGCGCCTTATCGCCGCGGTCCTGGTTTCCTCTCGTTTGGCAGACCTGCCGGCGACAATCCTGGAGCCTGCTATGAGCAAGCCGTCATCGATAATGGCGTCACAGCCTCTCTCCTGCGCGATGGTCATGGCGCGGTGAGACTTACCGGTGCCGCTGGGACCCACGAGGGCGATGGTCTTGACTGCGCCGAAGTCGAAAGACGGCCTTACTTCTTTCCCCGGGAAAACCACGAGAAGCCCCCTTTCTTCGGGCTTTCCTTGGATGCCTGGGGCGGGCGCACCGCAGCCGGCGCCTGTGTCTCCTCCCTTGTCAGGCTTCCAACCAGTCCGGCAGCCTTGCGCTGGTCTTCAGTCTTCGCGGCAGCTTTGGCGTCCTCAACCAACCCATTCCAGATCGAGCGGGAGATGAAGGAACCGTTGGCGAGAGCAAAGTTAGGATCGATCTCCATCGATTTGACCCACCGGGCAACGCCCTCACCGGACTTGCCCTGAGCCAGTAGGATCGCGCCATAAAGCAGTTCGGCGCTGGATCGGATTTCCCTGACAGAGTCCTTGTCGGGCACTTCCTGGAGCTTCTCGACCAGCGCTGAGACATAGCCCTCGGCCCGCTCGAAATGCCCGGCCCTGAAGAGAAGGTCTCCCAACGCCATACCGGGTTCAGGGCTACCAGGCATCATGGTGGCAAGCGACTCCCAGCGACGTACGGCGGCGTCAAGATCTCCCGCCATCGCCGACGCGGCGGCGAGGTTCTTGTACGCCGGCACGTAGGACGGGTCGATGGAGATGCACTTCTCCCAGAGTTCCACCGCTTTCTCACGATCGCCCTTCTGGAAGTGAGCCAAACCCAGATTGTACATGGGGAAGACAGAGTCGGGCTTCACGGACAGAGCCTTCTCCCATATCTCCATAGCTTTGTCCAGGTCGCCCGATGCCGCGTGGACCTCGCCCAGAGTAGTGAGGGTGACGAGGTTGTCGGGCTCCAACTCGGCCGACTTTGAGAGGGCCTCAATGGACTTGTCCAGTTTGCTCGTCATGTAGTAGCAGAGGCCAAGGTTGTAGTAGAGGCCGGGGTTATCTGATCCCAGGCGCTCGGCGCGATTTAGGTACTCCAGAGCCTTGTCGTACTGCTTCTCGTCGGTGTACAGCGCTCCCATGTTATGAAGGGCCTGTAGGTTGGACGGATCCAGTTCCAGAACCCTCTGCCAGTGCACCCCGGCGTCAGACTGCCGTCCCAGCGCGATGTACAGCTCGCCCAACTGGGCGTGAGCCAGGGCGTTGCCGGGGCTGGCCGCGACCGCCTTCTCAGTCTCCTTGACCGCTCCCTGGATATTGCCTCTTAGGGCCATAATCTTGCCGAGGAAGTAGTGGGAAGGACCGTGCTTTTGGTTTATCGACACGGCCTTCTCGAAGTTCTCCTGGGCTTTGTCGAGGTCTCCTGAGTCGGCATGGGTTATCCCCAGGTAGTAGAGCGCGTCCACGTTCTTCTTATCCTGTGAAAGGACCGCCTGGAGCTCCCGCTCGGCGTCCTCTCTCCTTGCGCGTTTCATATAGGAGAGCGCCAGCTGGAGACGAAGCCCGGTGTCCCTGGGGCGCTGCGCGACCTCCTTTTCGAGGCGCGCGATGATGTCGTCCACGGCCCGTTCGTCTACTCCCACTTTGCATCCCCCATATGCTGTCAGATGT
>CAZRRG010000032.1:0-22188 GCA_964602455.1 uncultured Eubacteriales bacterium
GGACGGCAATGCTCACGTAATTCAAACGGAAGTGTTTGACAAGATCATTTCTGGACACAAAGCAAAGCAGCACTAGACATACGCAGAGCCCCCAGTCGTAGAAGTGGAGTTGGAATCCGTTGGCATTCTACCGCTGCCTTCTATCCCGTGTCCACCGGAATGTGATTCCTGGAGGCCCTTCTGCAGGAGTTCTTATCTGCAGGAGTCCTTATCGAAAGGAGTGTTTCAGGGGGTTGCACCAGAATCGAATACGGTTCTCCTGGTGAGGGGCACCAGTGTGCGCCTTCTCGACGAGGATGCTTCGGATCGATGCGGGGTCGGGACTTCAGGGATGCTCCGCAGAGGGCATGCTTCAATTTCGAGCAGGCTCAGGCTGATGAGGGACACCGGTGGACGCGCGCATGCTGATGAAGTGCACTGGCGAGCGCCCTTTGCTTGATGAGGTGCACGGGTGAACCGGCGTGACCAGGTGTCGGGCGGCAGCGCTTTTCAAACCGAAACCCTGCTTCGATCCGAAGCAGGGTCGCAGGATGGCCGCACCGATCCGGTGCATGGTCGTGAATCGGACGCACTGATCTGGTGCATGGTCGCAAACCGGAGACCTATCTGGCGTATTGCCGCGCCTACCGGATGTATGCGTTACTGACCAGCAGATCCTGAATCGCCTCGGTTGGGACCACGAACTCCACTATCCCCATTGATCCCGGCGCGACTTCGTACTCGTTGAAGACAATGACCAACTTGTAGTCAGAGTTAATGTAGAAGGTCTGCTCCGGAGCGATCTTATCGAACCCGTCGCTTACGAGGGTGGACTCCCCCTTGATGAAGTACATGATGCCTTCCTCAAGGTTAGTCTTCTGACGCATCTGAGCCTTGATGTTGTCGCTGATGACGTCAATGTAGCGGTCGTCCGTGAACAGGCTCGGCAGAGTGATGATGATCTGGTTCTCCAGGTCGATGTTATCGTAGTGCACCGACTCCTTCGCAGAACCGGCGATCTCTGTCACAATGGTCTCCACTGCGAAGATGTTCTCCGTGCTTGCCTTAACCTTGAAGTTGGCCTCCAGGACCTGCGGGCTCCACTGGCCTTCTCCGTAACCTTCCACGAACTTCTTGAACAAATCGCTGCCCTCTTGGAGGTACTTCTGGTTAAGGAGTTCCCCGAGGTCGCTATCGTCGAGCCCTTCAACTTGGGGAACCTTGATGTTGGCGCTGCGATTGCCATCCTGGTATGAAATCTCGGTGAACGTGACGAGACGGACCAGGCTTCTTACCATCGGGATCTGACCCATCGCGCTGGCAGCTGCCGGGCTGAGGTTCACTACCGCAACAAACACCAGGAAGACTGCTACCCCGGACGCTGCCGCCGCCCGTAGCACGGCAAGCCTTCTCAGGGTCCTGCTTTGCTTGTCTATCATCTTGCTCACCGCAGATTCCAGATCACCTGGGATCGGAGTCGATTCGTAGTCGCGTTTCAGCCGTCGTAACTCGTTCATCCTAGCCACCTCCCTGAGCAATCCCGGGACCATGGTCATCCAATTCCACTCGCAGCCTCCTAAGTGAGGAATAGAGCGCGGTCTTGATGGTGTTGATGTTCTCACCCAACACCTCGGCGATCTCCTCTATCTTCATGTCCTCGTAGAAGCGAAGGGCTATGATGGTCCGGTTCCGCGTAGACAGGCTGGCGAGGGCAGTCTGAAGGTCAATGTCCTGGTACATGTCGCTTTCCGATGCGACTGCGTCAGACTCGAGGTACAAGTCCCTTCTCCGCTTCCGCAGGAAGTCTAGCGCAGAGTTCACGGCAATGCGGTAGATCCAGGCCCTCACAACGGCAGGATTCCTCAGTGACCGAGCACGAGCCAACGCTTTGCAGATGGTGTCCCCCAGGATGTCCATGGCGTCTTCCTTGTTGCCTACATAGCTGTAAGCGAGCCTGTACAGCGAATCCCGGTTCGCCAGGATGAAAGCCGCTATGGTTTCGTGAGCGTCAAGTTTGGCCATCGCAAGCCCTCTGTTTATGAGTACACCTTTCAGACGACCGTCACGCCCGAATAGTTTGCGTATTGTTTGGCATCTTGGTCAGTACCTTGGTCAGTACCTTGGTCGGTACCTTGGTCAGTGACTTTGTTGGCATCTTTGCCGCCGGGACTCGACGATGCTCAGCATGGTCGACATGGCAGAATCCCAGCCGTTCGAAATGTCAAAAACCTGCCTCTCGATGGGGATCCTCTCCAAGACCGCTAACTGCCGTCGCTTTCGCTCTACCTCGGTAGCAATGCGTTCGGCGGTTGGGGGATCTTGTCCGCGGGCCTTCCTTGCCGATCTCAGCCTCTCCCCCACATCCGGCGCGGATAGGTAGAACAGGTAGGGCTTGTGCGGGAGCATCGCGGTCAGAAGGGCGTTCAAGTGCGCTACTATCTGGTCATCATCCGCGCCGTAGTTGTGAGTCAGATCATTGATGCGGTGATACAGGAAGCATCCGTCGAATATCGCGATGTCAGCAGTTGGTTCCCCTGGTTCGCCTGGTCCCCTTGCTTCTGAAGCTTCTCTGGATGCCAGGTACCGCTGCCAGCAATCGGCAAAGACTTTGGTGTAGGAGTCAATGGGCATCGGTCTCATTGGTTTGTAGAAGCCCTCGCGCTCCCTCAGCCAATCGTGCAATGCTGGGCCAAACAAGCGAGGGATGAAGTTGCCAGCGATCACCTCTCGGTACCGCACCAATGCATAGCCGCCGGCGATGACGCTGTGCCTAAGGATCCTGCATGCCTCGTGAGGGTATTGGCCCAAGAGGCCGGCAAACTCCTCTGCTGTGAGGTAGGCGCAGCCGAAGAGATCTACCGGATTGCTTGGATCGCCCTCAACATAGCACTGTGCCGGGATGCTCAGGTTACCGAGCTCCCGACACAGCGCCTCTACGGTGGTAGTCTTTCCGACACCAGATACACCTTCAACAAAGAAGAGTCTTGTCATGGATGAGTGATGGTAAACTCCCTGCTTTCCGCCCAGACTTCGTCGGTGATCGGGATGGACTCATAGGCAGCCACCCTCAGGATGTACGTCCCGTCGGGGTACATCGGCGCTATCGTCCAGGTAACCGAACCGGTGTTGGGAAGATTGATGAACACGATCGGGTCGAATTCCTGGCCCTCTTCCTGGAGCGGTGGCGGAGGAATCCGCCGGATTGTCACCGACACCTTGTGGGTATCCGGTATGTTACGCGTGGTCCAGGAGATGACATGCTCTTCTCCGGGGTGCCACGTTTCGCCTCCGGAGGGGGACGTGATGATGATCTCGGGATGACTCTGCCCCAGCACCGTAAAATTGCTGCCATCCGTCTTCATCCGGTACAGTCTGTAATCGATACCGTACTGCTTAGTTTGACTCGGCGCCAGCGTCTCGAAGAAGACCCACCCATCCACGACGCATATGGCCCAGCACTGTGGTTCTTCGAAGGTCGCCAGCACTTGTGTGTCGCTGCCATCAAGCCGCATTCTGCGGATCTGGGGCAGGGTTGCGGCCTCTTCTTTGGGTGGCTGAGTTGCGAAGTATATCCACCCGTTGGCGACGTTCAGCCCTTGGCAACGGTAATCGGTAAGCTTCTGCACCTGGGTGCCATCTGTGCTGACGCGGTAAAGACACCCGTCATCCCACTTGACGCAATAAACCCAGCCGTCGGACACAATGTTGTAGCTAAGAACTGTGAAATCGCATATCTGCTCTACATCCGAGCCGTCTAGCTTGGTGCGGTAGATCCCTTGATAGGTGTGGTAAAGCCAGTCCCCATCAACGTAGTACCGGGACGCGACGTTCGGAACGACTTTCTCAACATCACTCCCGTCTATGCCCATGCGGTAGACGGATCTCTCGAAGGTCTCCGGTTCGATCCCGCCGTAGTAGATGTGCTCGCCGATAACCGCTACCTGACTTGCGCTGACGTGGGCAACCTCCTCAGGTTCTCCCCCATCCACAGGGATGCGGAAAACCCAAGGAGAGCCTGAGTACGTGTTGGAGGACGAGGAGTCATAATGGTTTGGGGAGAACACCAGCCAGTCCTCCCACGAGTTCAGGTATGAGGCCTGCGTGTCGGCGATCTTGCTTAGCTCGCTTCCATCCCTTCTCGAACGATAGATGCCGTCATAGTTGACGTAGTACATCCAACCGCCTGCGCTCGTCGCCAAACCGTGGTTCATGATGTTGGCCATCTCGGTAGCGCTTGGCGCAGACGAGTATACCCGAACAGACCGGTCTGCGTTCCACCACTCAACCCAAGCTCCAAGGACCTCGGACACGAACCGCAGCGGCACCACAGGCTCACTTGAGACAAGCGCGGGGGCCACGTCCAGGGTGACCGTCTCGCCGTTCACGATCGCCTGGGTACTACTCAGGGTCAAGAACAGCGCATTGTCTCCTTTGATGATGGTAAGCTGCCCTGTAGCCGGGTTGTAATCCACATGAGCTCCAAGGGCTGAAGAGACGAAACTTACTGGTACAAGAGTACGGCCGCCCTCAATGTATGGACGTGCGCCATCAAATTCGATCTTTTCGTCTTCAAAGTACACTCTAACCTCAGCCTTAGTCATCGACGCCTCGGCACGGAAGGGCACAAAGAGGGCCATCAGCAAGCAAACACACAGCATGAGACACAGTCGCCATCGCACCGGTGATTTCCCCTTTCCGAGTCATCTCCGAGAGATTGAGTCTACGGTTCTCCTCCTAAGTGGACCCGGGTAGTTGCCAGTATGTTCCATGCCAGAAGCGACCTGGAGATCATCCGGCGCTGACCTGGTCCTACGACCGGACCAGCGCGTTGCCGCGTGGCTGAGAATCCTCCGCCGACATCAGGCTGCGGTTGAAGAACTGGAGCGCAACGTATGCCGCGCTCACCAGTCCGCAGATTGCGACAGCAACTCCGGGGTCGGCCCACGTCCCCAGGAGGCCGGACAGAGCGGTGCCAAGAGGTGAGGTGAACTGGGCCACTACCCGGCGGACAGCAAAGACCCTTCCCTGCATCTCCCGAGGGGTCTGGGTCTGCCAGATAGTCTGAGAGTGCGCGTTGGCGAGTGGCGTCGTGAACATAAGGACGGCCGTCGCGCCGACCGCCACATAAAGGCCGCTAGACAGACCAAACAAGACCTGGCCGGCTGCTCCCACGAGGAGAGGCACCAGGACCCCAAGGACACGCCGCCGCTTGAGGCCACCCCAGGCAGAGACGACGACTCCGCCAACCACGCCGCCGATGGCTCCGACCGAACCCATCAGGGCAAGCGTCGCCTCATAGTTGAGCCCGTGCGCGGCCGCGTCCACGGATAGGCTGTCACGGACGATCATCGGGCGGAAAACCCCCACCGGCGCGGAGCAGAAGTTAAACACGGCAAAGGCCACGAGCAGCCAGATTAGCCCGCGTCGCTGGGCGATGAAGACCATGCCTTCCTTGACGTCACCCAGGAAGTTCGTCTGTCTCCCTTCCGAGGTCCGACGCGGCGACGGTATCGAAAGAAACGGTAGGACCGCCGCGGCCGTGAAGAAGGTTAGGACATTCACCGCGATCGCCAATGTCGCGCCGTGCTCGATGCCGGCTATCATGCTTGCTGGCCAGCCGGAAGCACCCTTGCCGCGAAAAAGCGCGGGAAGCGCTATCAGAGATGCAGCTAGGGCCGGCGCAAGTATCCCCGACAGTCCAAAGACTGTCTGCATCATCCCGTTGGCCCGAGGCAGACGGTTCTCAGGCACGATCATCGCGTAGGAAGCGTCAAACGACGAGTTGTGGAAACTCTGCAGGACCGCGGAACAAGTCATGAGGAGCACAAGACTCCAGAGTTCAAGGACATCCAAGGCCAGGCTAGCCAACAGCGCTAGACTCACCAATCCCGAGGCAATATCCGTCCAGAACATTATCGTCTTGCGGTCAGCCCTGTCCGTCAGCACGCCTGCCATTGGCGCGATCAACACGTTGGGGAGGGCGAACGCCAGTGATACCAGGGACAGAGCCGCGGCTAGCGCGGGTTTCTGCTCGGGAAGGGGGTACAACTCGGTCGTCAGCCAAACCGTCATGGCGAAGTATGTTAGCTGGGACCCGAACACCGAAAGTGCCTGCGTGGCCCACAGAATCACAAAGGTGCGGAACCCATTCGCGGGAGGAGTATAAGGGTGTTGTTGGTCCATCTAGACATCGACACCTCCAAGAAACGACTCCAGGTCTTGCGACAGGTCGGACAGCGCCGAGCGGCGCAGGAAGTAGCGGCCGTCGAGCCTGTGTGAGAAGCTGGTCTGGACACGCAGTAGTCCCGCGGCCCTCAGCAGCACCAGGTGGTAGTGCACTGTAGGCTTCGTGAGGTTCATCCGCTTGGCGATCTCCGTGAGCGACAACGGTTCCTCGGCGACAAGTCTCAGGATGCGCAGGCGACTCCTGTCATCGAGCGCTTTGGCCAACCGGACAAGGCGGATGGGTGGATCGCCATCTGCGGCAGCAAGGACTTCCGCAGGATAGAGCAGGTAACAGACACCCATGGAAACACTATTGAGGTTCCACGGCCTGGCATGGTACTGGGGAGCCATCAGCACTCTCGAAAAACTCGGTGCCGGCTTGAGCACTATACCGCCGGACAGCTCTTCGACCAGGAGTTCTGGGTCAGTGGTTGATACTCGCTGCCCCTGCCTACGCGCCTCATTTGACAGGCCGGTCAGAATGCCGGTGTCTATCTGGGAAAAGTAGTGCCGGTGCCATTCCCGCAGCAAAACCACTGTCCGGTCTCTCATCTCTTCTATCCGTGATTGGGACTGCTCAGCGGGACCGGCCAACTTCGCCACCGCGCAACCCAGCGCCTGAACATCAGCATCTGAGGCCCACCGAAGGAAGTCTTCGACAGCATAGGTTTCCGAGGGACACAGCCACGCCAGGCAGTGTGCTGTCTCAAGAAGCAGCCCGACATCGCGCATTCCGGATATGGAGTCCAGCCGGTTCGCTAGGTCCTTTGGCAGACCTTGCCGGACCTGCGCGCGCCACGGCGCTCCAAGATCGGCGACCTTATGGACTTTGGCTCTCATGTAGGACTCCAGACTAACTACCAGCTCGAAGCCCGGATGCCAGCGAATCTCCACCGTGTAGCCGCGCAAGCGAGTTCACCGTCCTGAGAATGAAGTGGGTCAGCGGCACTTGTTAGATATTAATCTAACAGCTACCGTTGACCCACCGCAAGCTCAAACGGATCCGGCTAGCCTCCGCGGCGAGAACCGGAGATTTGCCTTCTGGCCGGCGCCAGTGCCGCGGCGTTACTTCGTGGGATCTTCACCCAGGATGAAGGCCCGGATGTCGTCAGTTACCTCTTGGATGTTGTCCTCGCCCAGGTAGGTCATGTGGCCCGCTTTGTAACCTTTCACGAAGGTGCGGTCCATGGGCAAATCGGCGTGGCCCAAGGTGTAATACAGGATCCCGATCTGGGTGCAGATGTCGTACCACCCGTTCACGAAGAACGTGCGCATTGTGGGTACCCTGCGCATGGCGGTACCCAGGCTCTGGGATGTGTTCTGGCCCCTGATGTCGTTGTTCCAGTCCTTCCACATGGACGCGGAGTTCACGAAGTTGCGGTCCCAGTTGATGCCCAGCATGGGGAAAACTTCGCCGCAGAGAACCGATTGGAAGAACGGGTCGTACTTGCCCTGAGAGCCGTCGTCCCTCGGACCCCACTCCTCCTCGTCGATGGGAGGAGAGTACAGCGGCCGCGTAATGCGCCCGTCCAGGCGAGCCACAGAACGCCCCTTGTGGCGGATGACCTCTCTTCGATACTCCACATCCTCAATGACCAACCCACGCCGCTCCAGATACTCTCGGGACACGCCGGTGTAGTACATGACCCGCTCGATGATGTGTTCCCTAGTATCCGGGGCCAGGGATCTGCCCAGGTACAGCGCCAAGAGGTACTCGGTATCCGCGAATCGTTTAGCTTCGGCCACGAACTCCTCCACTGTCTGGTCTGACGGGTGATTGTGGTACCAGTTGACCGCGGCGAGTGTGGGGAACGCCAGAACTGCCGGATATACAGGCGATTTGTCCGCAAAGTACTTCCCGACCGTGACGGTGTTTCCGATCATGACGATGCCATTAAAGGGCACGCTGAACGCGCGATCCGAGGCGCCCAGTGAGCCTCTCCCTGCTACGGTGCTTGCGCGGGTGCAGCCGTAGCTCTCGCCGATGAGGTACTTGGGACTCTGCCAGCGGTTGTAACGGGCAAGCCACATCTGGATGAAGGTGAGGATCGCTTCGGCGTCAGGCTCGATACCGTAGAAGAGGTCTCTTTTGGATTCGTCTAGCAGGCGGCCGAAACCGGTCCCAACGGGATCGATGAGAACCAGGTCCGCGATATCAAGCAGGCACTGCTCGTTGTCGCAGGACTCGTACGGGGGAAGCGGAAGCGCGTCATCGTCAATCTCCCCGTACTTGATACGCTTCGGTCCCAGGAAGCCAACATGCACCATCATGGAAGAGGTGCCCGGGCCACCGTTGAAGCCGAAGATGACGGGTCGGGACTTGGGGTCCTCGACATCGGACCTGAAGTAGGAGTAGGAGAAGATCGAGGCTATTGGTTTTCCATCATTGTCATAGAACACATTGTCTTCGCTAACGGTACGAAACGGCACCTTCACCCCGCGCAGGGTGATGCTCCCTTCCCCGAAAAACCGGGAAGGGGTGAAAACATCGGTTCTTAACACTTGCGCTCCCTCTCTCCTTCTGCGCGTTAGCCGCGCTCAGAGAGACAGTTCGTTGTTGTGTTCCGAATACCTGTCGGCAGCGAAGACTGTGCGCTCGGGCAATCGGGTCTGAGACCGAAAGCGATAACTTTGTGGCTTGCCCCAGCGAACCAATGTTTGATAGTATGGCATCGCTAAGTGGCAGGTGGCAGTATCGGGAGACAAGACGGGAATGGATTCCCTAGGCATCTTCAGCCAACATACAGCGCGATGGTTCGCGCGCTCAATCGGCACCCCGACCGCGGTGCAGGAAGCGGCCTGGCCAGCTATTGCTTCAGGAAGCCACACGCTGGTATCGGCTCCTACCGGCACGGGCAAGACGTTGGCCGCCTTCCTGGTTTTCATCGACCGGCTCCAGAAAATGGCGCTGGAGGGCACTCTGAAGCAGGAGCTGTACCTGATCTATGTCTCGCCGCTAAAGTCGCTGGCAGGCGACATTCGAGAGAACCTGCGCCGGCCTCTTGAGGGGATCTTGCGGGTGCAGGAGCAAGAAGATGGGCGCAAGCCGCCGAGCCTCAGCGTGGCGATACGGACCGGCGACACGCCGCAGAGCGAGCGGCGCAGGATGCTGAAGTCGCCGCCTCACATATTGATCACGACTCCCGAATCGCTGTACCTGATGCTGACCAGCAAGTCAGGGCAATCAGTGCTGCGAACCGCCCGGTGGATCATCATCGACGAGCTGCACGCCATGATAGACACCAAGCGAGGGGCGCACCTGGCGCTGTCGGTCGCGCGACTGGATAAGCTTTGCCCCAAGCCGCTCCAGCGCATAGGACTCTCCGCAACCATCGAGCCTCTAAGCAAGGCGGCTGAGTGGTTGGCGCCGGATCCCGTGAGAATCGCGGCGCCGAAGATGCGCAAGGATATCGAGCTGATCGTAACGACCCCCAACTTCAAGGCTCGCGCCACCGAGAAAGACGCCGCCTGGCGGGACATCGCTGAGTCGGTGTACGCACTTTGCCAGGACTCGCGGACGGTGATCGCGTTTGCCGATGGCCGAGCTTACGCCGAGAAACTCGCCTACTATGTGAACCAGCTAGGCGGCGAGGGCTTTGCTCGGACTCATCACGGCAGCATCTCGAAAGAACAGCGCTTCGAGGTGGAGCACGCTCTCAGGAGAGGTGAGCTGAGGCTCCTGTGCGCCACCTCATCCATGGAACTTGGGATCGATGTGGGCGAGGTTGACCAGGTGTTCCAGATAGGAGCACCTCGCTCCATATCCGGCACGATGCAGAGGCTCGGGCGTTCGGGACACAACCCGAATCGGACCAGCGTAATGCGGATCTTCGCGCGAGCATCATCCGAGGGGCTGTACAGCGGGCTGGCCGCCGAGGTAGTGAGGCGCGGAGGTGTCGAGCGGTCCCGTCCCCCAAGACTGTGCCTGGATGTGTTGGCGCAGCACCTGGTGTCGATGGCGACAGGCGATGGCTACACTGTTGACGATGTCATGGATATCCTGGCGCGGGCGTACCCGTTCCGCGAGGTCACGAAAGTTGACGTGAGAGACGTCCTGCGCATGCTTGCAGGAGACTATGAGCACGACAGGGATATCCCGGTTAGGCCGCGGGTCTTGTACGACCGCATCCACGACCGGGTGGATGGAGACGCCTACAGCCGCATGCTCGCGGTTTCGGCCGGAGGCACCATACCCGACAAAGGCCTCTACACAGTCAGGACTGAGAATGGGGTTAAGCTGGGCGAACTGGATGAGGAGTTCGTCTTCGAAGCGCGGCTCGGGGACAAGTTCCTGCTCGGCTCCTTCGCGTGGCAGATCTGCGACATCACGAAGGACACCGTCGTGGTCGCCCAAACCTCGGTCGCCGGAGCCAGGCCTCCGTTCTGGAAGGGCGAGATCAAGGGCCGCAGGATTGAGACCGGGCTGGCATACGGAGAGATCCTGCGAAACCTGGGAAGGGCTCACTCTGCAGGCTCACTTCAGCAGGAGCTCTCGCGCCTGGGCCTTGACGATAACGCAGCCGAAGCAGCCCAGGAGTTCATCAAGAACCAGATAGCCGTCACCGGCGCGTTGCCGGATGACCGTACTATACTCATCGAGCACTTCCGGGATGAGACCGGGCTCCACCAAGTCATGGTGCACTCCGTCTTCGGCCGCCCGGTAAACGAACCGCTGGCCATCCTGGCGACGGAAGCCGCTAAACGTCTTCTGAAATGCAACGTCGGCTACGTGGTTGACGACGACGGGTTCCTGCTCTTCCCTTACGAGGACCGTCCTCTTCCTGACGGGCTGCTGTACGCGATACTGCCCGAAGCCGCGAGGTCCATTCTCGAGGCAGCGTTGCCTGCGACGCCGCTGTTCAACATGGCGTTCCGGTACAACGCCGCCCGGGCCCTCATGATGGGGGTCCGGAAGGCCGGTCGTCTGCCTCTATGGGTCCAGCGCTTGCGCAGCGCGGAAATGCTGGACTCTCTGGTCCGGAAAGCGGATCACCCGCTCATACGCGAGACGCGGCGAGAATGCCTCGAGGATTACTGGGACCTGCCCGGCGCCGAACTCATACTGAACCTGATCCGCGGAGGCGGCATCCGCGTGCTCGAAAAGCACCTTGACTCACCCTCTCCGATGTCACTGCCGCTGAGACAACGGACGGAAGGGGCCAACGTGTACGACTACTTTCCGACGCCGTCCGGAGTCCACGTCGCGGTCGAGGAGGCACTGGACCAGACTCCGATGATCGATCCAGCGCCGGAACAGCTTGCCAGGGTGACCGGACCGTCGGCCGCGTCGCCCAGAAACGAGAACGAGCTGCATTCGAGGCTCATGATCGAAGGAGACATGATCGCGGGAGAGATAGATGTCCCGGTCGAATGGCTTGAGGCGCTGGAAGGTAAGGAGCTGGCAAGATACATCGAGCCGGGGCTTTGGATCGCCGCGGAACATGTTGAAGAGTATCACGCAGCGCTTGCAGAGCGAGACATGGATTCGCGGATGCATATCGTGCGGCGGCTCTTGCGCTATCGCGGCCCGCAATCACCCGAGCAGGTTGCCGAGCGTTACCTTTGGTCGGACAGCGCGGCGCTGGATGTGCTGGAGACGCTGTGCGGCAACGGCAACGCAGTGGAGTACGAAGGGCTCTACTACCACGCCACTCTGTTCGACCGGGCGCGGAAGGAAACCGTGAAGATGCGCCGCAGGCAAGTGAAGACCCTCCCACCGGAAAGGTACGCGGCACTGCTGGCGCGCAGGCTGCAGGCTCCCGGGCAGCGCAAAGAGGCCCTTGAGGCTGCGCTGAAAACGCTGTACGGATTGTACTTCCCTCCTGCCATGTGGGAGAGCGTCCTTCTGCCGGTGCGGGTGGCAGGCTACCGTCCCGAACTCCTGGACGCCCTGCTCGCGGAAGGCGAGGTGTCCTGGCGATTTGGTCCTGACCAGAGCCTGGCCTTTCACCCCTATGAGGACATCGACTGGGATGCCGACCTCCCCGACTCTGGAGATACCCTGGAGGGAAGCGCAAAGATCGTCTATGAGGCCCTGCTCCAAAGAGGCGCCAGTTTTATGCAGCGGCTGTCGGGCCTCCTGGGAGGAGCGCCACCCCACGATGTGCTCCTATACCTGGCAGAAAGAGGCTTTGCCCAGGCCGACAGCTTTGTTCCTGTGCGGCAATGGATAGACAGGGAGAAGATCGAAAGCGCGCCGGTGCGGCAGAGGGCAAGGGCACGCGTTATGACGCTCATGGCAGGCCGGTGGGAACTGGCGCGACCGCTGAAGGCCCTCACTATTGAGCAGCAGCTGGAGCGCGGGTTCGATCGCTCTCTGATCCTCTGTCGCGAGACAGCGCAGGACCTGAACTGGACAGACGCCGTGAGGTTGCTTCGCGTCTGGGAGTACACAGGGCGCGTCCGGCGCGGGTACTTCATCGAGGGCCTGTCCGGAATGCAGTACATCCGGGACAGGGATTTCGCCGGTGTGATGTACGAGATGGAACAGCCATCTCCCGAGATAGTATGGCTGTCGGCTGTCGATCCCGCCCAACCGTGGGGCAAGTACATCGCGCACTATCAGGACAGGTCGTTCATGAACGTCCCAGGCACCGCCGTGGCGCTGCGAGAAGGCATCCCGGTTGCGCTCTTCGAGCGCCAAGGAAGAACGCTGCGTGCCTTCGACGAAGCATGCCTGCCTGACGCTCTCAGAGTCTTTGCGCAGGATTACTCGGCGCGCCGCCTGTTCCCCTCAGTCCGGCGCGTCACAGTGAAGGAGTATCCCAGAGAAGCAGCGGATGCCCTCAAGGCCGCCGGCTTCTCCAAAGAGATGCAGGACTACGTCCTGTACCGGACATCCGGCATATGACATAGCCAGCGATGCCCTAGCCGTACGCCTGCAACCGATCTGGTCGCTACTGGTCTAATCCCAGGCTGGCTCTTCAGTGCCGCCGGCGCCCACCCTGTAAGGCAACCACACCAGCGCCACCGACTTCACGCTGATATCCTTCTTTGCTGGCCGGACGACATGTTCCTGGAAGGTTTCGTTAAGCGGGCTCAGTTTCTCCGAGAGCAGAGCGGTCTCGCGCCGCAGTTCGTCCTCCAACGCCTTCATGCTCTCGCGCAGGGCTTCGAGCGACTCGGCCGAACGCTGCACATCGGTCTGCTCTTTCATGTACCTGGTTGCGCCTCTTGCAGCCGTAGTCGCTTTTCCCAAAGAAGACATGCTGAGCGCCTTTGTTCCGAGGAACGAGCTCAGAAGCGTGGAACCTATGGAGATGGCCGTCTGCATCTGTTGCTGCTTGGCCTGAAGTTTCTCGCGCTCGACGGCGGCCTCGGCCCTGCGGATGCGGTCCATGAGCGAGTCCATCTTCGACTGGTACTTCCTACGGAGGGCATCCACCGCTTCCTCCCGCTTCTCACGGAACTCCTGGTCGAGCCGCACCCGGAAGTCCCTCTCGGACTCACCCACTCTGGAGTAAGCCTTTGCCACCGGGCTGTACTGGAGGACTACCTCCTGCGTGCGGTACAACCAATCGGCGTAAGCCTTGGACCATAAGGCGTAGTTCCTGGCCGAGCCTGCTGAGGGAGGCAGGTCTTCGAACGGGACACCCTGCACACCGGAGGATTCCAGTTCGGCGACATTGCCCTCGAAGGGGATGGCGCTGTCCCAGTCGATTCCTTGCATGTTGCCAGGAACAGGGGCCGCCAGCGAGGTCTCCTGTGTCAGGTTGACTCCGCTCTTGGAATCGTAGAAGCCGACAATCGACGTGCCCAGTATGGCCGGACGATAGACAAACTCTTGAGGTCTTCCCCGTCCACGAAGGGGGGCAAAGTACTGGGATACGTCCGGCGGGAGCACGGGGGTGCCTGAGCCGGTAAGGCGCTGAGGCTGAGACTGGGGCTGGAGCTGGGGCTCGGGCGCGAGCGCGGGCTCCGCTGTCGCCCTGGTAGGCTGCGCTGGATCCGGATACGCGGGCGCTTGCCGCGCCTGCGCGACTGCCTGCTGCGGCTGCTGGGACATCTTCTTGTCCGCCATCAGGCTGGCTATCTGGCTACGGGACAACGGCCCCGCCAGATACGACATGACCCAGCGGGTCTCGAACAGTACGGGCGCATCTTCGTGGACATTGTTCATGAGGAAGACCCTCTGCCCTAATCCGGCAAGGATCGCCTCCATCTCCGACCGGTTAAACTGCGCCCCTTGCGACAAAGCGGCTCCCTCGAGTCCCTCCAAAACACGCATCTTGTCTCGCTCCGTCTGCAGACGACCGATGAACCACGTCCCCGCGTTTGAGAGACCCTTGTAGTCCAGGTCCACAGGGTTCTGGGTCGTCAGCATCACACCGACTCCGAACGCCCTGGCTTGCTTGAGCAGCGTGAGCAGCGGAGCCTTGGTCGGCGGGTTGGCCACCGGCGGGAAGTAGCCGTAAATCTCATCCATGTAGACCATGGCGCGCAGGCTCGTGGTCCCTGTCTGGGTACGAGTCCAGCTCAAGACCTGGTTGAGCAGGAGCGCAACGAAGAACATCCTCTCGGCGTCAGACAAGTGCGCTATGGAGAAGATGGAGATCTTCGGCTTTCCGGTGGGTGTGTGAAGGATGCTGTCTATGTCAAGGGGCTCCCCCTGCATCCAAGCGGCAAAGCCCGGAGAGGCCAAGAGGTTGTTGAACTGGATAGCCAGGTCAAACCTGTCTTTGGACGGATAGACGGATTCAAGGTTCATCACGCCGATCTGACTCACCGGCGGAGTGGTGATCTGCTGGATCAGCGTGGCAAGGTCCAGGTCCTGTCCTCTCTGCCACGCATGGGAGAGAATCGTCGAGATGAGTATGTGCTCCCGGCTCCTTATGGGATCCGCGTTGATCCCCAGAAGGCCAAGGAGGCTGCTGGCGGTGCCGCTCACCCGCTCACTCAGGAGCTCTGCATCTTCGATGATAGCCCTGGACGGAGCGGCAAAGGACTTCAGTATCGAAATCGGGATCCCCGCTGTGCTGCCTGGAGTGTAGATCACGAACTCAGCTGAATCGCGGAGCATCCTTATCCTCTCGCCATCCTGGCCCCACGAGGCCAGGCCCTTCTTCCAAAGCTCCGCCTGCGACACGGCGTACTGGTCGGGGGACATGCCTTTGCGGCGCGCATCGTCCTCGTTGATCCACGGCCTGAAGTCTTCCGGACGCAGGTCGGGGAACGTGAGAAGGAGGTTCGCCATATCTCCCTTGGGGTCTATGACTATCGCGGGCACGCCGTCTATCGCCGCTTCCTCCAGGAGAGCCACGCAGAGGCCGGTCTTTCCGCTTCCAGTCATTCCGACGCATACACCGTGAGTAACCAGGTCTTTTGAGTTGTACAGGAGGTACCCTTCCTGGGCGCTCCGGGTCTTAGGGTCGTACGGGCGGCCAAGGTAGAAAGCGCCGAGTCGTTCAAAGGAGTTCATCGAGGTCAACCCCCCATTGTTAGCGTGCCTTGCCGGAATAGTTCGGCAAACCAGGGCCGCCTTCCTCCGGCTCAGCCCGCTTGGGGGAGGACTGGCGCTTGCGAGAGGCTAGGAGATGTCTCTCTTGGAAAAAGACCTCACGGCCAAGGCGAGGAATCCTGCCACGTACAGACACGCGTACACCATCATCCAGACGCTGGGCTCGCTGAGGCTTCCGAACGGCCCCAGGAAACCCGCGGCCAGAACGCTATCCGCACGGGCAAGAACGTAGTGAACCATCTTCCTGTAGAGAGAGTCGGCAGGCATGATGAGGCTCGTCAAGATCCCGGCATTCACAAGCGACTCATTTCCGAGAACGTAGCCTATCTGCTCCAGCGTCCCGCCCATGACCGAGAAGGCAAACAGCATGAACGTCATAACCGCGTTGGCGATAGTGGACAGACATGTAGTTCCCAGCATCGTTACAGAGAGCACCACTAGAGGGTGAAGGGAGAACAATACGAGGATACGGGCATCAAAAGGTACCTCTACACCGGTAGCGATCGGAGTCACGGTCAGCAGCGCGGCGCAGAATAGGGCGCTGTATACGGCCACGATGATGCCGTACCCCAGCGACTTGCCGAGGACAATGCTGCTCCTCTTCACGGGGCGGGGAACTATCGCGTGGAGGATGCCGCTCTCGACCTCGAGGGATATGGTCCCGACCGCGCCGGATATGGCGAAAAAGCCGGTTATGAAGGTGCCGAAGAACAGAGCCACCGTCAGGAAACTGTACGCAAGGATAGCTAGCATCGGAGAACCGGAGTCGTCCCCCTTCATCTCAGACACGATCGCGAAGTGGACCCCAACGCCGTAGAGCGTGAGGAATGCCACGGTGAGCAGGAGAGTTATGAGCAGCACGCGCTTGCGAAGCGCTTCCTTCAGGGTCAACTTGGTGATGGCGATCACGGCTGCCCGCCCTCCTTCACCAGCTCCACGTACAGGTCCTCGAGCGGCGCGCGCTTGGGCTCCAGGGCCATGAGGCGCCCCCCGCCTGCCGCCACGACATCCACGAGCTTAGGGATTGCGCTCCGGGAGTCGACGTAGAGCGTTACGTGAGAGCCTTCCACACGCAGGTTGCGGCCTATTTGACCTAGCCCGGAGACTACGGCCTCACTCAGCCCATCTATCTCCATGCGTACCTGGGTAGCACCGGAGAGCAGCTCGTCCATGGAGCCTCCGCGCACCACGCGCCCGCGATTGATGATATCCACATGGTCGCACACCATCTCTACTTCGCTTAGGAGATGGCTGTTCAAGAACACGGACTTTCCTCTCCGCTTGCGCTCAAGAAGGATCTGGCGTACCTCCCTCCTGCCTAGCGGATCCAGGGCAGATGTCGGCTCATCCAAAAACACCAGGTCCGGGTCGTTCAGCAAGGCGCAAGCCAATCCAAGCCTCTGCCGCATGCCTTTGCTGTAAGTCCCAACCTTCTGGCGCCCTTTGCCTGCCAGACCTACGAGTTCAAGAACTTCGGCTATCCGCGCGCCTGTCAGCGCAGGTTCCATGCCGCAGAGAGATGCGTGAAACCTCAGAAGCTCGTTGGCAGTAAGCCACGGCTGGTAGTTAAAGTGCTCCGGCAGATAACCGATCCTTCGACGGACCTCGGTATCGCCTAGCGGCCGCCCAAACAGCTTCGCCGAACCCGACGTCGGCGCAAGCAAATTCACGAGCATCTTCACTAGCGTGCTCTTTCCCGCGCCGTTGGGTCCAAGCAGCCCAAAGATCTGCCCCTCACCCAGTGAGAGGCAGATCTCCAGGCATCCTACTCTGTCGCCGTACATCTTGGTCAATTCACAGGTCTCGAGGATCAAAGGTATCCTCCCTACCTCATCGAGTTACCGATCAGAAGCGCTTCTTCCAGACTGAACTGGCCGATGGCCGCGTATACGACGCCATCTTTCTCCCAGATCATGATGTTCACGGGACCTGAGTCGCCCCTGTACTCCTCCGGCAGTGTTACGTAGACGCCGGGGACGCCTTCGACGGTTATCTCCTGAGTCGAACCTTCAACATCGGGTACGAGGAAGGTGTGCTGCCAATCGTCGACCGAGCGGATCTGGCGCTTTACGCTGTCCGGGAGAAACGGCATGCCGAGCACCGCGTCCCTTACCGCCGCCGGACTGGCGTTGCCCGGGACATCCAACTCCGGACTCTGGGCCTGCAGCACGTGGAAGGTCCCGTTCCCGCCGAACTGAGCATCGATCGACGCCGGGACTCTCAAGGTGAACGTCTCTCCATCCAGCTCCTCCGGAAGCATCGTTTCTCCACCCAAGCTCCGCAATAGCCGGTTCGCCTTCGCGACATCAAGCGTCACACTAAGACTCGCGTTGGGACTTGCCGTGAGGCCCTGCAGCTCCATCCCGTCTGGAAGGTGAGTTGGTAGCCTAACCGGAAAGCCGAGCGCCTCCCGGGCTTGATCGCGGGACACAAGCCCGCGTGGGCCTGAAGTCTGGAACTCCACCTCACCGAGTTCACCTATCCTCACTAGGCCGAACCCCTGCCGGACTACCTCCTGGACTTGCGCGATTACATCGGGAGTCACGGCGATCGTCTCGAACCTGGTTACTCGGAATATGCTCAAGAACCGGCCGGCCGCCGCGCGGACCGGTCCCAGCGAAAGAGCGATTGCCAACACAAGAACTGCAGCCACTCCAATCGTAACTGCCCTATACCTGAGCGCCACTTCAAACCATGCCCTCCTTCTGATCGGACGTAGTCTGGTCTGGAGCCGGTCCCATGCCGCTTCTGACTCCCGGACATCCAGCCGGGAGTCCTCAAGGCGGGAGTCGATAGCGCGGCCGGCCAGAGCCTCCGCTGCCCGCAGCCTCTCGAGAGCCTCCGCGCACTCGGGGCAGGACCTAAGGTGCTCCTCAACCTCACGGCGCGTACTCCGGTCTAACTCGCCATCGAGGAACGCCTGCAGCGTTCCCTCGCTATAGCACATCGTCGTCGCTCCCTCCCAGCCTCGCATAGGCCGCCCGCAGGGCAAGCCTGGCGCGAGCAATGATCGTTCCGACCGACGTCTCCTTCACCTCGACCGCCCTCGCAATCTCACGGTAGCTCAGGCCCGCAGACCTCATGACCAGCACCGCGCGTTCCCGATCTTCCAGCGAGCGTAGGGCCTGTCGCGCTAGTTCTCCGTCTTCCTTCTTGGTGATCTCATCAAGCGGGGCATCCTGGATAGTCACCCTTCCATTCATCTCGAAAGCCCCGGTTTCCCGCCTGGTCCTCGCCTTATCCCTGCGCAGGTAGTTGAGCGCGGTGTTTACAGCGACTACGGTAAGCCAGCCCCGAATGCTCTGCTCGGGGTCTCTAGGTGGGTTCCGGTAGAGCGATATGAAGGTATCCTGAGCGACATCTTCGGCAGTTGCCCGGTCGCAGACTATTCCCTCGGCGACCCGGCACACGAAGCCGTAGTGCTCGTCGAAGTACCTTCTGAAGCTTGTAGGATCGATCCTGGCTCCCATGCGCTGGTTATGGTGACCTCCCACCGCGTTCATCTATGTAACAACGCCGGTAGCGGATTTGTGACACCAGACATGAAAGACGAAGTATTAGAGCTGGAGGTACCACAGGAGCATGACCTCGTTCGCCACATCGGGATGGCTCCACAGCGCGTCCCGGTAGACGAACCGGTTGATAACCCCAAGCGTAGCACCCTGGCCTGCATAGAACTTGCAGGCCGGCACGTTACTGTTCTGCGTCTCTATCTTTAGGGTGGTCATGCCTTGCTGCCGGGACCACTTGACCGCCTCGGCGAAGAGGGCTTGTCCGATGCCTTTGCGTTTGTGGGCCGGCGACACCCGGATGTCCCACAGAACGGCAAGGTCGTCCCGCCCCTCAAGCATGTTGATCCCCTTGGTCCGGGTCACTACGCATGCGCCTCCTACGGCCTTGCCTTCTATTCTGGCCAGGAACAGGCACCAGTTGCTCAGATCCCACTTTTTCGGCCAGTCAGCGGGAGTCTCGCCGTATGAGTCGTAGTCCTTAGTCCAGGGCGTCTGGACAGGCCTTTCTTCCATCACGATGCCGCCCAGGCCGCCGTCCACTTCCCGGACATCATAGGTGGTCCTTACATCCACAAGTGAGGGGATAGCGCAGTACTCCGACAGCCTATCGGGGCCGATACGCTCGATAACCATGCCGCCACGGTCCTCCCTTGGCACAAGCCCATTCTGCCGGATCATTACGCATCAGCCCCTCGTGTGGTTGGTTCTACGACAGTGGTTCGTTCCACGATAATGGTTGGGTCGACCATATTGGTTAGTTCTGCCATCCACTATGGTAGAACGGATGGATAGCCTAGCCAATGGCATGACGGACATCTGCCGCTATCTGCCGCACCGTCCGGATCCTCTTGCGCATGTGGAAAAGCACAACGTCCACCGACGGACGCGGGTGAAAGTCATCCCTCCGCAACTGGCAGACTATCTCAACTTCGAAACGCGACTTGAGCATCAGGGATCTAGGCGACTCCTGGGGGAGCCCGGCGAACCTTCTTGCGGCCGCCTTCTCCATCACGAGCCATGCCTCGAGCGGAGGGTTGGCGCTCTCACTGAGTTTCCTGACGATGGGCGTCGTGATGCAGAACGGGATGTTCGAGAACACCTTGTAGGCGCCGTGGTTCGGAAGACGCCACGTAAGAAAGTCCCGGTTGATGATCTCTACGTTGCTGAATGCCGCGGTCCTCTTCGCGGTTCTGGAGCACATGTCAGGATCGATCTCCACGGCCGTTACGCGGCCGCAGATCTCCGCCAAGACCTCGGTGATGTGCCCTTTGCCGGAACCGATCTCGACAACATGGTCGTAGCGGCACAAGTTGGTGCGGCCGACAAGCCGCTTTATGGTCCTGTAGCTTGTGAGGAAGTTTTGGGACACGCTGACAGGCAGGGCCTGGCCGCCCCTAACGTATCGGGACAAGGTAGATGCACCTTCCTGGGTTTGGATTCGACCACAAAGAAACGCACAACGAAGAAAGAGCCTCTATAAGGCGTTCCTTCGATGTGCCTTATCTGCGGAGACGAATCGCAGCCACTAGGTACATCAACCCTCCCTACGTAAGGTCTCGTTCGAGCGCTAAAGCGTGTCAGGCTACACGCTATTCTAGCCCCTCGCAGCCCGGGCGACAAGCCGGGACGAGCGCCCCCGTGGGATGCATCAGATTGAAGCGCCCTCCCCACGACCATGCATCAGTTTGAAGCAGGGTCCCGGTTCGCGGACCTCTCTTAGGCCCCCCACTCCGACACCCTGCTCTATCCTGCACCTCATCAAGCTTAGCGCGCACACCCGTGCGCCTCATCACCGTGAGCCCGTCCATCTGTGCCCCTCATCACGGTGGCCCCGCTCCAAATCGAAGCAACCAACCCTCAAGACCTCCATCGGGCGCCTCAAAGTCCCGAACCTTGCTTCGATTTGAAGCATCCTCGCGAAGTGTGTGCCCATCCCTGCACCTCATCAACGTCAGGATGTTCGGTTTCGGTGCAATCCCTCCGAAGTGCCACTGAGGCACAGCAGGAGTTGGCGCCGAACGAGCGGAAATCGTGCGTCGGGGGGCGGTGTCAGGTGAAGATCCGGTACATTGGCCACAGCGGATTCCTTGTGGAGTGGGAATCATGCTACTGGCTCTTTGACTACTACACAGGCGGTTTACCTCAGATGGACGCGGGCAAGAAGGTCTTCGTGTTCGTGAGTCACAGGCACGGGGATCACCTGAACCGAAAGGTCTTTGACCTGCGTCATGAGTGCCCAAACATCGAGTACGTGCTGTCCTCGGACATAAAGCTACCCGAGGAAGATTGGATCTTCCAGTTGGTCACCCTTGTGGACCCCGAAGACAAATATGACCTGGACGACGGCCGGGGTCAGGCCGTTCAACTTACGACTCTCAGATCGACGGACGAGGGCGTCGCGTTCCTCCTGAACTACCTCGGCAAGACCGTGTATCACGCCGGAGATCTGAACCTGTGGGTCTGGAAAGAGGAAACAGAGCAGTACAACGAAGACATGAGAGCTGCGTTCAACCGGCAGATGAATCACCTTAAGGACGCAACCATCGACGTCGCGTTCGTCCCGTTGGACCCCAGGCAGGAGGAATACTACTACCTCGGGCTTGAGGCGCTCCTGGGCACCGCGAAGGTCAAATGGGTCTTCCCGATGCATTTTGGCAAGGAGTTCTCTGTCATAGAAAAGTACAAGAAAGAAAGGGCAGCGAGTCCTCACGGCACGGTGATCATGGACATCAACCGTGCCGGGCAGGAGTGGCAGATTGACGTGTAACTGCGTCCAGATCGTTCCGTGACCGAATCAGAGTCTGCGGCCAAGCAAGAGCAATAAGAACGTGCAGCCAAGAAAGGATGGGTTCTATGCAGTTCAAGATGGTTCATGAGAACTACAACGTCTTTGACCTGGATAGGTCATTGGAGTTTTACAAGAAGGCACTGGGCCTAACCGAGAAAAGGCGGATCACAGCCAAGGACGGTTCCTTCATTATCGTGTATGTCGGAAACGACACCACAGACTTCCTC
>CAZRRG010000033.1:0-21781 GCA_964602455.1 uncultured Eubacteriales bacterium
AAAGACCGTGTATGAGGAAGACCGGAGGGATACTGATGGCGGAACCAGCGATCAGAGTCACGTCGCTTACCAAGGAGTACAACATGGGGAAAGTGAAGGTGCAAGCCCTCAAGGGCGTGGACCTTGAGGTGCCCGTCGGGCAGCTTGTTGCCATCATGGGTCCGTCCGGCTCCGGGAAGTCGACTCTGATGAACATACTTGGATGCCTCGACCGCCCGACATCCGGGTCCTACTTTCTCGAGGGGTCGGATGTAAGCAAGAAGTCCGACAACGAACTGGCCGACATCCGCAACCGGAACATCGGCTTCATATTCCAGACCTTCAACCTTCTCGCGCGCACCGATGCCATGGCCAACGTTGAGCTTCCCCTTATCTACCGGGGGATGCCGACCAAAGAGCGAAGGACCAGGGCAACAGCCGCCCTGGAGGCGGTCGGACTCGCCAAGAGGATGCACCACAAGCCCAACGAGATGTCAGGAGGAGAGCAGCAGAGGGTCGCCATCGCGCGCGCGATCGCCGGCGACCCGAAGATCATCCTGGCTGACGAGCCCACCGGAAACCTTGACTCCCGGTCGGGCGAGGAAGTCATGGCCATATTCCAGACCCTGCACACGCGAGGCATCACGATGATCCTGGTTACCCATGACCCCGACATCGCGCGCCATGCCGAGCGGATCGTGTCCGTCAAGGACGGCTACATCGTCTCAGACATCATGGTGGAAGACAGGTTGGACGCCAAAGCGATCCTGGAGTCGATGCCTACGCAGAATCAGAGCGACAGCGGCGATTCTGCGGCGTCGCAAGCAACTGCGCAGCAGTTGTGAGATGACATTCTGCTTCCTTTTGTTAAGCCGCTCGCGCTATTGGCAGAACGTTATCATGGTGTGAGGGCGTCGCGCGCGATCCGCTTAATGAGCTCCGTACCTTCGGCCGTCGAGAGGAACTGCCCTAGGGCGTCGGCGAGCGCCTGCCTGAACTCGGGAGACTTCATAGCCTCCTTGAAGAATGACTCGAAGGTTTCCTTTGATTGGCCCTCAAAGAGATCCCATACTACAGCCTTGCCTTGCTCGGATGTAAGAACATCCTGGACGATGCTTTTCACGATCCCGGCGTCAATGCTCGGAAGGATGCTGCCGGTGGCGCTTCCGCCGGGCGCCCCTTGTCCCATGACGCTTTCAAGGTAACGAGTAGCGATCTGGGGCGCGTACTCCCTCACGCCGTAGTAGGCGCCTACGGTGAGGCCAACGCCCAGGACCATCCCAAGAAACAGGACTCCAATAGTGCGGCCCAGTGGCAAGTGGCAAATACCTCCTCGTATGCCATTAGCATGCATTCACTGGTATGCCGTTATACAGGCATGTTATTATTGGGCAAGGTGATGTCCTGTGCATCCGGTGCTGTTCAAGATAGGTTCCATAACTCTATACACCTATGGGCTCATGCTCGGGCTGGGTTTCGCGGCCGGAGTCTGGGTCTCCTCACGGCGAGCGGAAAAGCGGGGCATGGACCCTGACTCCCTGTTCTGGATGTTCATGCTTCTCCTTGTGGGAGGGGTTGTGGGGGGCAGGCTGTTCCACATCCTCCTCAATACCTCGTATTACCGTGACCTTGCGTCCATACTTGATACTCGCGAGGGCGGGCTGTCGATCCACGGAGTTCTCATAGGCGGTTTCCTCACAGCCTACCTGTGGTCCAGGTCCCGCAAGATCTCGTTTGGACTTCTGACAGACGTCATTGCCCCGGGCCTGGCTCTGGGACAGTCCATCGGGCGGATCGGCTGCCTCTTCTCTGGCTGCTGCTATGGAATAGAGACCTCGGGCAGCTGGGGGGTCCTGACCCGGTTTGCGCCGGGGCGCAGGCACCCGTACCAGCTGTATGAGAGCGCCGCGGATCTCGCCCTGTTTGTCGCCCTGCTCTGGCTTTCCAGCCGGATTGACTTTGAGGGTGGCCTCTTCTCCATATACGTGACCTCATACTCATCCAGTCGCTTCATCCTCGAGTTCCTCAGGGACAATGAGGGATATCTCGCTGGCCTCAGCTACGGCCAGTGGGCGTCGCTCGCCGGCGTCGCCATCGGCCTATCCCTCTGGTTCATCTTCCGGCGCCGGGCCGTCACGGTCGAAGCCACGCCGGAGGGCTAACCGAGCGCCCCCGGTAAACGATCGCCGTTTTCATCCGACATCTGTAGTGGTAGAACATGCCTAGGTGAGTCGGGGGGACTGGGTCGATGGAAGCGGTAAACGGTTTTCGGGCGTCGGATCTGGACTCAAAGTACGTTCGCGCGGTTCTGGACGGAGTAGTGAGCGCGCTCGTGATCGTGGACACCGGGGGCAACATCGTCGCTTCCAACCGTAGGGCGGATGACCTCTTCGGAAGAGGAGAACGCCTGTCGGGGCAGGCCTTCATGAGAAAGGTTAAGGACAACCTTCTCCCTCGCCTTAAGGACCCCCGGCCGCTGACCGAGTGGCTCGAGATCGTGAACTCAGCGTTTGGCTTCTCGTTGGCGGCTCCCTGGGAGAGCCGCTCATGCGAGATCGAGATAGAGAGCGAGAACGGCGAGCGTGACTTGATAGTATACGCATCGCCGCTTGAGGCGCCTCATGGCGAACGCGCCGGGATCCTATACGGCTTCTACGATGCGACAAGCTTCCGCCATGCCGAGAAGGTATTGAGCGCGGTGTCCCTTGCGGCCAGGCAGATCAACTCCGACCTGCAGGTCAAGGAGATGCTGCCTTCTCTCTTCGATGTCGTCAGGGAGCGGGTGCCTCTGGACGGCATGGCGATACTAATCGTCAAAGAGAGCGGTCGGACCGTCGTGCTGGGCTCCATACCGGAGTCCTTCATGGGCGGGGCAGGCGCCAGCGCTCCCCTTCCTGTGCCGGACCATGGCGAGGAGATTCTTGTCGACATCGTCTCCGACATTGAACGAGCTCTTGATGCCGACCGGTCTGAAGCGTCACGGCCGCTGCTCCCCCGGTCCTTCCTGGCTGAGGTCCGCAAGGAGGGCTTCGGCAGCCTCGCTGTGCTGCCGCTCTACGTTCCGGGCCAGGTCGTCGGCATGTGGGTCCTCGCCAGCCGGCAGCCAAGGATGTACTCCAACGCCGACATGGCGTTCCTTGAACCCGTGGCCGGCCACCTTGCCACCGCCGTCAAAAATGCCACCCTGCTTGAGAGCACCAAGGAGATGTACTCCGCCGCGGTGCGGGCGCTTGCCGCGACCGTCGATATCAGGGACAGCTACACGATGCACCACTCCGAGCACGTCTCCAAGATAGCCAAGAAAGTGGCGGAAGAGATGGGCTTGGCGCAGGACGAGATAGAGGTAATCGAGCTTGCGGGACTGGTTCACGATATCGGGAAGGTTGGCATCCCTGACGCGATCCTGCAGAAGCCCGGTCCGCTGGGACCTTCGGAGCGGTCGGTCATGACAAACCACTCGCTCCTCGGGGCAAGCATCCTGGAGCGAGCCGGCATGCTGGCCGATCTCGCTCCCCTCGTACTCCACCACCACGAGTGGCACAACGGGGCGGGGTACCCTGACAGGCTTGACGGAGCCGAGATCCCTATAGGAGCCGCGATCCTCTCGGTGGCAGACGCTCTGGACACCATGATCTCGGACAGGCCTTACCGTTCGCGCATGAACATCGACGACGCTTGCGAGGAGCTCGAGCGGTGCGCGGGCGCCCAGTTCCATCCCGAGGTTGTGAAGGCCCTGTCGGCGGTTCTACGCAAGGCGAGAGAAACGGATGAGGAGTGGTTGGCCTCCCTCATTGGCGACAGCGCCGCCGAGACAGGCAAAGGCCTGGAACACCACGAGCCCAGGACTCTGGTTGAGCAGTCCGGCGACCTGGATCGCGCCATTTCCTCGAAGGAACTGGAGGTCCTTTTCAGGATCGCCCAGGAGATGAGGAAACTCCTTGACCTCCCCGAACTCCTAACTCACGTTTGCCGCATTGTCTCGGAGGAGATGGGCTACTCAGACTGCGAGATCCTGTTGCCCGACGAGACAGGCGAGTACCTGGAGGTGCGCGCCGCCATCGGTCTGCCTGAGTCCACGTTGGGGCTCAGGATCCCTGCCGGGCAGGGCGTATCGTGGTGGGTGATGTCAAATGGCATCCCGCAGAGCGTGCCTGATACCTCCGTGGACGAGCGCTACTTCCGCGATACGGAAGGAGTCGGCTCCGAGCTCCACATCCCCCTTGAGGTCCGTGGACGCAGGCTGGGAGTTCTGGTGATCCAGCGAAAGGAGAAGGGGGCGTTCCTGCCCAACGACCTGCGGATGCTTATGGCTCTGGCAGGCCACCTGGCCTCAGCCGTGGAGGTTGCGCAGCTGCACGAGCAGGTCAAGAAGTCCGCCGATACCGATGCCCTTACCGGGCTCTATAACCGCCGGGTGTTCTTCACAAGCCTTGAGGCCTGCATAAAGAGGGCTTACAGCGGCGATCCCGATAGCCTTCTTTCGGTGATCATCCTCGACGTGGACAACCTTAAGGACATAAACGATCGCTACGGTCACCTGGTAGGCGACGCGGTCCTGTCCAGGATCGCCGACCACCTCCGGTTGGGCTTCCGCTTGTGCGACGTGGTGGCCAGGTACGGAGGCGACGAGTTCGTCGTGCTTCTGCCGGGCGCATCCAAGGAAGCGGCTATCAGGCGGGTGGAAGACGTCATACAGTCATGGGCCGGCGACACGGTCGAGGGGCCGGGAGGGTGTGAAGTCCCCATGCCGGGAGCGTCCTTCGGAGTTGCCACCTATCCGCTGGATGGGACCCAGGCGAGGCACGTGCTATCCGTCGCCGACGACCTCCTTAGGGAGGCGAAGCACAGCAAGTCAACCCGCTAAACAGCAGCATGTCCTCTCCCGTTGGGCATGGTATAATCTTGCCATGCCAGTTATTGTGCGCCCAGAAAGGGTTCCCCAGGAAGTGCAGGCCGTGGCCTCCGCACTTATGAGCGCCCCGGGGCGAGCCTATTTGGTCGGGGGCCCTGTGAGGGACCTGATCCTGGGCCTTACGCCCAAAGACTGGGACGTGGCCACAAACCTCACTCCAGAGCAAGTGCTATCCGTGTTCCCCGACGCGGTGACAGTGGGGATCGAGTTCGGAAGGGTCCAGGTCTCCGGCATAGACGTCGTGTCGCTGAGGGCCGAATCCGGATATGAGGATAGCAGGCATCCATCTTCGGTCGAGTTCGGTGTCCCCGTGGAAGAGGACCTCCGCCGTCGGGACTTCACGGTGAACGCGATGGCTGCCGAGTTCCCGAGCCTCCAGGTCATCGACCCCTTTGGGGGCGTATCCGACCTTTTCGCCCGCATCCTACGGTCCGTAGGCGATCCCCGTGACAGGCTCGAGGAAGACCCCCTCAGGATCCTGCGTGCAATCCGGTTCAAGACGGTGTTGGGTCTGAACCTGCACTCCTCGGTAGCATCGGCGCTTCCTCAGACGGCTCACCTGCTTTCCAGGGTTTCAGGGCCTCGTACATTCGCCGAGCTGCGGCGGATCATCCTTGCGCCAGGCGTCTATCAGGGGATACTCGATCTTGCGGCGTACGGGCTTGGCGCCGTCGCGCTACCCGAGGTCTTCGGAGGGGACGATGGCTCAGTAGAGGAGACGGCGAGAGCGCTTGCGGCGTCGCCTCCGGACCTCGCCATCAGACTTGCTCTGCTCCTCAGGAACAGTGGCGAGGAGGCCGCTCGCGCGGCTTTCGAGCGGTTTGGGGCCGAGTCATCGCTTAGGAGGGATGTGTGCTGGCTCCTCACTCGCGCCCTTGCGCGTGAGTGCGCCGCAAGCGGGGACTCTTGTGACTCATCTCGATGGGCGTATGAAGCCAGAAAGCTGATCCAGGACGGCGGACTAGAGAACGTGGCGAGGCTGGTGGACCTGGAGCAGGCAGTCTGGCGTTCGCGAGGGCAGACCGGCATCCCCGAAAGGACTGCGGAGCTGGCTCTGGGGACACGTCTAGCGGAGAAGTGTGCGCCTGGGCCCCTTGCCCTGTCTGGTGATGACGTGAAGAAGCTGACCGGCGCATCCGGGCGCCAGGTGGGAGAGGCCCTGGCTTACCTCCAGGACTTGGTCCTCCGCGAACCATCGGCGAACACGAAGGCGTTCCTTGAGAACGCCGTCCGGGAATGGTGGGAGAAACGTTGAAGGGAATCCGAAGCATGACCACGACCGCCATCCTGGTCGCTCTTGCTAGCGTGCTCCACGCGGTGGAGGCGTTGTTGCCGCTACCCTACGTGGTCCCGGGGGCCAAACTTGGCCTGGCCAACATCGTCGCGCTTTACGCTGTAATGACCATGGGACTCCCCCATGCGCTGGCCATCAGCATCCTGCGCACCCTATTGGGTGGTCTCCTGTCCGGCACGTTCTTGAACTTCGGCTACTACCTGTCGACGGCAGGAGCCCTGGCGTCCACGCTGGTCATGTTCGCGGTGTCTCAGTTGTCGAAGGGCCGGGTATCCGTGGTTGGCGTCAGCGTTGCGGGGTCCTTCACCCACAATGTCGCGCAGCTTCTGACCGCAGCCCTGCTGCTCCAACAGTCAGGCGTAATGTTCTACTTGCCCTACCTTCTGTTCTTTGCTATCCCGACCGGCATCTTTGTCGGGCTTGTTGCCGCGAGGGTTATCCGAGCCTACCCTGGGCCGCCCTTGCATAGAAAGTGATTATTGTCACAAGCACAATCTTTTCGGTAGAATCTGCACTAGGGGGGTTAGAGCATGATCCGCAACAGGATCCCTGATGTCGTAGTCAAGCGATTGGTGACTTACCTCCGAGTTCTCCAGGACCTGCCATCCAACGAAGGCTATATTTCCTCAGCGCAACTCGGCGATCTTGCCGCCGTGAACGGCGCCCAGGTCAGAAAGGACCTGGCATTGTTTGGCGAGTTCGGCAAGCAGGGAGTGGGCTATCCCGTAAAGGCGCTGATACAGGAGATTACCAATATTCTCGGCGCGGATCGGGACATCTCCGTCGTCATCTTCGGAGTGGGCGAACTTGGCACGGCTGTGGTCCGGTACCTCACTGCCCGCCGGAAGGCGGACCCCGGCTACCGGTTTGTGGTCCGTGAGCTTTTCGATATCGATAGGCGCAAGATTGGCTCGAGACTTGAGGGCCTAACGATCCGTCCCCTATCGGAACTCCAGGCCGCCACCCAGGATGAGCAGGTGAGGGTTGGGATCATCGCTGTACCGTCGCAAGCGGCCCAGGACGTGGTTGACGCCGGAATAGCCAATGGCATAAGGGGGTTCCTCAACTTCGCTCCCGTCAAGGTAAAGGTGCCGCCCGGAGTGAGGGTGCAGCAGACCGACGTAACGCTGGAGTTGCAGGAACTGGCTTTCTACGTCTAAAGACACGCGCAAATGGATCCTTAGAAGGATCCATTTTTGCTTTTCAGGGCGTATCTTTTTCCGCTCCAAGCATCTCCTAGTTCCACTGTGAGCGGCTTCATGATATGCTACGGTGGGCCAAGAAAGTGCAAAGGCACATGGCAGGGCCAATGCCTCTCCTCTCTACATATGGTATGATCTCTCGCGGAGGTGAATCGGTTGCCGGAAACATCGGCGCAGTTCTCGGAGAAACTTCTAGACTTAATGAAACGCCGGGAGACAGTAGAGCAAGGTGGCGGCGCGTCAAGGATCGAGCGGCAGCACAAGGCAGGGAAATGGACCGCTCGTGAGAGGATCGCCGCTTTCTTTGATCCCGGTACGTTCAATGAGATCGATGCCTTCATCACCCACAGGGCCAAGGAGTTCGGAATGGACAAGGTTCAGGCCCCGGGTGAGGGAGTCGTGACCGGCTACGGACTGGTGGATGGACGCCCGGTGTGTGTGGCGTCTCAGGACTTTACGGTTATCGGCGGATCTCTAGGCGAAATGCACGCAGCCAAGATCGTAAAGGCCATGGAACTCGCGGCCAAGGTCGGGATCCCGTTTGTGTTCCTCAATGACTCAGGAGGCGCCCGTATCCAGGAGGGAGTTGACGCCCTTCGCGGTTACGGAGACGTGTTCTTTAGGAACGTCCAGTACTCTGGGGTCATCCCTCAGATCGCAGTAATCCTTGGACCCTGCGCGGGTGGAGCGGTTTACTCTCCCGCACTGACGGACTTCTGCTTCATGGTCCAGGGAATCGGCAACATGTTCATAACCGGCCCGCAGGTCATCAAGGCTGTTACAGGCGAGGAAGTCACCATGGAGCAGCTTGGTGGGGCAGCCGTACATAGCCAGATCAGCGGCAACGCCCACTTTGTGGCGCCGGATGAAGAGACCTGCATCGCGATGGTTAAGTCGTTGCTCAGCTACCTCCCCGGCAACAACCAGGAGGATCCGCCGGTGTTTGAGTGCACCGACGATCCGTCCAGGGTAGAGCCGGCTCTCCGGGACGTGGTCCCGCCTGAGCAGAACCGCAGCTACGATATGCGGAACGTTATCTACCCAATGGTGGACAACGGTGAGTTCCTTGAGGTCGCTCGCGACTACGCCACCAACATCATTACCGGCTACGCCCGCATGAACGGCAGGGCGGTCGGCATCGTGGCTTCTCAGCCCAACGTTAAGGCGGGCTGCTTGGACATCAACGCTTCGGATAAGGCGTCGCGCTTCGTCCGGGTCTGCGACTCATTCAACATCCCGCTGGTGACCCTGGTTGACGTGCCCGGCTACCTGCCCGGCGTGGACCAGGAGTACGGCGGCATTATCAGGCACGGCGCAAAGCTCCTTTACGCTTACGCCGAGGCGACCGTACCCAAGGTCACGGTTATCACCCGCAAGTCCTACGGTGGGGCCTACATCGCCATGTGCTCTCGCCACCTCGGCGCTGACATGGTCTACGCGTTCCCCACCGCCGAGATCGCGGTCATGGGGCCTGACGGGGCCGCAAACGTTGTGTTCAGAGACGAGATCGCGCAGGCAGAGGATCCCGAAGCCAAGCGCAAGGAAAAGATCAAGGAGTTCAGGGATGTCTTCGCCAACCCGTATGTGGCCGCTAGCAGGGGTTACATCGACGACGTGATCGATCCCCAGGATCTCAGGCCCAAGGTTATCGCGGCTCTCGAGCTCCTCGTTAGCAAGAAGTCGGAACAGATGCCCAGAAAGCACGGGAACATGCCCGTATAGGGGGATATATCGGTGCCCGAGAAAATCGATCCCGCCAAGAAGGCCGCTATAGTCGCCGCCATTGCCGCGTTCATGGGCACGTCTCCAAGACCCGGCATGTTTCTGCGGGACTGCAAGGACTCCGGGGCGTGGGGCAAGCTATCGCGGCTACCGGCGCCCGCATACACGGGGTACCGGCGGCCCAAGGGTCAAGGCTGATTCGAGGAGGAGAAAGCCGTGCGTCGTTTTCAAGTAAAGATAGGCGATGAAGTGTTCGAAGTCGAAGTCGAAGAAGTAGGCGGAACTGGACAGGTCAGGTCTGCTCGGCCTGCGGCTCCTGTCGCCCCGCCGCCTGTGCAGCCTGTGGCAGCCGCTCCGGTGGCTCCGAGGGTTGCGCCGGTTGCTCCCGCCATGCCCGCTGCCCCCAAGGCGCCCGCCGCGTCTCCGGCGGCTTCAGCGTCAGGCGGTGACGATGTCGTGCGCGCGCCCATCCCGGGTGTGATCAGCGAGATCAAGGTCTCATCCGGCAAGACCGTCAAGAAGGGCGAAGTGCTGCTGCTTCTTGAGGCCATGAAGATGCAGAACGAGATCTTGGCTCCATTTGACGCTACCGTGGCGGAAGTCTCGGTTAGCCAGGGCGTGTCGGTCCAGACCGGCGATGTGTTGGTGAGACTGCAGCGTTAGCCGGGCAGGCTACCGCAAGCCCAACTCCATAGCCTTACACCCTCCCGGCACTAGTGCCGGGAGGGTAGCTACGCTGCACAAGGAGGGTCACGAATGAGCAGGAAGATTCGTGTTTTGGTAGGAAAGCCGGGACTCGACGGCCATGACCGGGGAGCCAAAGTGATTGCCCGGGCGTACCGGGACGCCGGCATGGAAGTCATCTACAGCGGTCTGCACCGCACCCCCGAAGAGCTGGCCAGGATGGCTGTGGAAGAGGACGTCGACGTCGTCGCCCTATCCATTCTTTCCGGAGCCCACAGCACCCTTCTGCCTCGCTTCGTCCAGTGCCTCGCAAACGAGAAGGGCACGTCCAAACTTGACGTCCTCGTACTGGCCGGCGGGATCATCCCCGACGAAGATATCCCGGGGCTTAAGTCCGCGGGGGTTGACGAGGTGTTCGGTCCTGGGACTAGCACCGTCGACATCGTCGAGTACACCAAGGCCAATCTGAAGAGAGAAGTCGCCTGACAGTCTAATGGACGTTGACGGTATCTTCGAGGGCATCCTCCGCAAGGAGAGGGCGCGCCTTGCGCGAGCCATATCCCTTGTCGAGGACGAAGCGCCGGGCGCGGCCGAGTTGCTTTCTTTGGCCTACCGCCACCGCAAAGGCGCCATGGTAACTGGGATAACCGGGGCCCCGGGAGTGGGGAAGTCGACCATGGTCGATTCCCTTGTGTCCCAACTCCTGGCCCGCGGCAAGTCCGTGGGAGTCATCGCGGTTGACCCGTCGTCTCCCTTCACCGGAGGAGCTATCCTCGGCGACCGCGTGCGCATGCGGTCGCAACACAGTACCCATTCCCAGGTCTTCTTCAGGAGTCTGGCCAGCCGGGGCCACCTTGGGGGAGTGTCGCGCCACACCGGTGACGTGATCGCCCTTCTCGACGCGTACGGCTTTGACCACATCCTTGTTGAGACGGTGGGCGCGGGCCAGTCCGAGGTCGACATCATGAAGTACGCCCACACTGTGGTGGTGGCGCTTGCACCAGGCTTGGGCGATGATATCCAGGCCATCAAGGCCGGGATCATGGAAATAGGCGACGTCTTCTGCGTTAACAAAGCTGACCTGCCCGGCGCCGACCGCACGCAGCGTGAAATAGAGATGATGCTGGCCATGAAGGACAGCTTCAACGGTAATGAGGGTGATGGCCAACCGCCGTCATGGCAGCCGCCGGTCATAAAGGCTATCGCGGCATCGGCGGAGCAGACCGGCATCTCCGACCTTGCGGACGCGGTGCTGTCCCATCATGAATACCTGAGGGAGTCGCAGCTCTTGCGGAGCAAGAACCTCCGGGGATACAGAGCCGTGCTGGAGGAGTATCTCAGACTGCTCACCGTCCAAGCCATTACCGACGCCGCCGAGGCCGAGGGCAGTATGGACAAGGCCCTGGACGACCTGCTCGAGGGCCGGTTGGGGCCGCTGGAGGCCGCGCAACGCCTGGTGAGCCGGTTCGCGCCTCGCCCGCAGTAGGCTACCTCCTGTGATGTCCCGGGGCGTCCTTGGATGTCATTGGATGTCATTGGATGTACGAGATGTCCTGAGCCGGGCTGGAAGCTCAAACTGACCTGCCATAAAAGGATAGTGCCCGGAAGCTCGTCTCGAGCCATCCGGGCGCCGCTCTCCTGGATCCGCTTCGCTAGCCCGGACTTGCCGGGCGTCTTTCCGCTACTTCACCTATCGATAGGACGCTAGTCTCAGTTTAGGGAATCCGCTCGACCAATCGAGAACAGTCCTCAGGCACTCATCTGAGGGCTTATCTTCTAGCGCAGGTATGCAGGACGTTGGCTACGCTCCATTGAAATCTGATCCGACAAGCGCACTGTTTACGGAGGATAACGGCCATGTTTTTCTCGCTTGGTCTGAAGAACGCCTGGAGAAACCGGGGGCGCACCGCCTTGGGCATCGTCAGCATGTGCATAGCGGCCATGCTGTTTATGTCCAGCTCGACCCTATCCAAGGGGTATCCCGCTATGGCGTACGTGCCCGCCCGCCAGCTGTTGGGCGGCGATATCGTGCTGCTTCCCGGCAAACTTGCGCTCACCCGCGAGGACATGGCGAGCGGCGGGTACGTGTGGCGGTTTGGCACGAAGAGTTTGGATGAGCCCAATCTGGTCATGGGGTTTGAAACGGAACCGTACTCCTACGGGACTATACAGGGATACCCCGTCTCCGGCGAGCCCGGTGTGCCGGGTGAACGCTTCCAGGAAGTAGTCAGCCTTCTGAAGCAGGATGACTCCATAGAGAGCGCCAGTGTCCGGCGGTCGCTTCCGTTCCTGATTAGAGCTGAAAAGTCCTACATGTATGGGTTCCTCGATGCACGCAACGTCACCGAGGATCTCTCAAGATGGGGCATGGCGTCGACGGTTAGGGGCGCCTACCTCGACGAGCGGGAAGAAGACTTCTCAGGCGTACTCGTGAACGGTTGGAGCAATTTATCGTTGCCCGCGGGAGTCCCGGTCGCCCTCGAGATACCGAGGTACAACGGCGCGAACCTGAACTACGAGAACCCGCTTACGGCGAGGCTAACGATCAAGGGTGTTGCCTCTTTCACCGAAGGCAGCGGGGTCGCGGCCAGGAACCTCTCTGTTCCGGCTGTATTTGTCACAGGTTCCACCCTCACTGATCTCGCGGAACAGGCCGGGTATCCGGAAGAGGCTACCTACTGGGGGATCTCCGTCACCCTCAAGGACATGTCGGCCCTGGAGAACGTGGCTGCGCTCTTGCGGCGTGAGTTCCCCGACTTCACGACCTTTACCGCCCCACAGTTGTCGGCGGCATCGACCCAGAACACGACGGTTTCCACCGGAGTCCCCATGGACATGAGGCGGATCACCCAGACCATAGCATTCGTTACCGCGGCGCTTCTCTCTGCCACTAACCTCACGATACTGATGCTCAGCAGGAAGAATGAGATAGGCATCCTCCGCGCCCTGGGCGCAACCAGGTGGGACATCACCTGCATGGTCCTCACCGAGTCGGTGTGGATTTCGCTGATCGGCGCTCTCATCGGGGTAGTGATAACGCAGCCCGCGCTCCTCTGGCAGCTCCTGTCCAACAAGGTGGGCCAGGACGTGGTTCTGCGAGAGGTAGGAACGGGCTTCGGGAGGGCAGTCCTTTTCGCCGCTTCCTCCGCGGCCGTCTTCGGCTTCCTGCCGGTAGCCAGGGCGCTCAGGATAACTCCAGCACAAGTCCTACGGGGTGAATAGACGTGAACGACCTACTTGATATCTCCCGCAAGGGCTTTAGGCAGAAACTCGGGACCTATCTTGTCATGGTCCTGCTTGTCGGCTTTACGGTGGCAGGCTACCTAGTCGTGAGTTCCTACTGGAGCGACGCCGCGGCGGTATCCACCGCAGCAGCCGAGCCGCTGGATTTCCCCTACCTGAAAGCCCGAACCTTGTTCGCGTACTGGACGAACCCTCCCACGTCTCCCGACGAGGAGTTTCCGCCGCCGAGGATATACGCCCCGGTCTTCAACGACGCTCACTTAAGTGAAATCGCCAGTCTGCCTGGTGTTGAGAGCCTGTCGGTGGCCCTCGAGCAGACGGCGTTCACCCGCTTCGGGAGCACGCAGCTCTTGTCCATCGAGCCCGGCGCCCAGTTGTGGGAGGCCTTGGAGATCGTCTCGGGGCGGCTGCCCCAGAACGCCGGCGAGGTTATTGTCCCTGAAGTATGGTTCACGGAGCTACCTGCTGAAGGGGAGCCAGCTGAACGCGAGCCCGCTGAAGGAGGCCCTGCTGAAGAGGACTCCACTGAAGGGGGCTCCATCAAGGGGGTCTCCATTAAGGCGCGCTCCACTAAGGCGGGCTCCACTACCGGGGATTCCAGCGAAAGGTACTCCACTAGCGCTTTTGGCAACACGGCTCGCCTCGGTGAGAGCATCACCGTGAAGGTTATCGAGAACCTAATGCCCAGGAACTACCGGGTGGACGGCACTCTCAAGTTCACGGCAGACCCGGAGCCGGAGAAGCAGATGGTGGTTGTGGGGGCGTACAAGCCCCGCGGCTTCGTCTCAGGCGTCGTCGGATACCTTCCTGTGAACCGGGTTGATTCCTACCCTGAGCACAATCCCAGGTTTGTCGAGATGAGCTGGCCCGTTCCGAACACCGTCTTCCTGCAGCTGACCGACCCGAAGAAGGCGGCCAGCGTGTCTGCATCGTGGTTCGGCATGTACATGGACTACCCCGGCGCCGAACCCCCGCTCATCCCTCCGAACAAGGTCGAGTGGTTCCCCAGCGTGGCCGAGGATATGATCCGGTATGCAGCCGGGCAGGTGGCAACGCCGCTGTTCTCCAATACAATGCAGGCCTTCTCGCTGGGCGCCATAGGGATCTTCGCCGCCATGTTCGTCTCCTTCCTCGACCGCCGGAAGGAGTTGGGCATCATGAAGACGGTCGGCATAGACAACAACCACACGGCAGGCGCGGTCTCGCTTGAGGTAGTATTTGCCGGAACACTCGGCGCGGTCCTTGGTGTGATAATGGCCCAGGTCGCCACGCGCTTCCTCACGGGCGTGTCCGGGAATCCCATCGTCATCCCGGCAACGAGCGTCTTGATGGGCGCAGTCGTGTCGGCAGTCATCCTGCTTGCCGCGACGTACATCCCAAGGGCCATGGCCAAGCAGGGGACGGTCATGGAGCTACTGTACAGCCGTCCGATCCCGATCGTGAGGAACAGGCGCTAGGGCCCTAATCCCCGACCCCGCGAGTACATCAATAGTCTGAGGCGCGCCCGGGATCCGGGCGCGCTTCCGCTTTTATTCGACGTCGATTCTTGTGGCCTATCGGCCATCGCCCCGTGGTGGATGGCCTTTGCCCCTGTGGCGTGCGGAACCCGCAACAAAAACACCTCGTGGCGGGTGCGACCCGCATTGCCACGATTTCCTGGCGGGCGGCAGCCGGAAGAAAAATGTCCCGTGGCGGGTGAAACCCGCCACACCTTTGTTTCTTGGCGGGCGATACCCGCACCGGCGTCCGGTGCCTGGTCCGTTCAGCTCAATTCCTATGCGGCTTGATCCATGTTGGAAGGATAGTTATCATTCTTTGTGAAGAAACTTCATAGAAACTAGTAAGTTGTTTGGGGGAGGTGTACCGGTGACGTTTCACGGACCCCACGATCCCGTCTACACGATCAGTGTGGCAGCTCGTCTTCTGGGTGTGAGCGCCTCATTCCTCAGGCAGGTTGAGAATGAAGGACTCATCTCGCCCGCCAGGACCGGCACCAACATCCGCCTCTACTCAGATGAAGATCTCCGCCTGCTATCAAGGATCTGTTTTCTCTGCAGGACGCGAGGGGTTAACCTGCAGGGAGTCAGGGTGATCCTTGCTATGGAGGAGGGGGAGACCCAGTATCCTCTGTCGCCCAGTCCACGCAGCGCGATCGCGCTGGGCCCAGGCGCGGGTGACGACAGCGCAAACGACCGCCCAAAGAACGGCGGATTCGCGAGAAAGAACTAGGCTAAGTCAGTTGGAGGTGTCTCAATGGGCAAGGTAGTGGGAATAGACCTCGGTACCACCAACTCCGTAATCGCGGTCATGGAGGGTTCCGAGCCCACGGTAATCATCAGTTCCGAGGGATCGCGGCTGACGCCGTCGGTTGTCGCCTTCAGCAAGAAAGGCGAGAAGATGGTGGGACAGCTGGCCAAGAGACAGGCAGTGCTGAACCCCGAGAACACGGTGTTCTCGATCAAGAGGTTCATCGGTCGCCGCTACGGAGAAGTCGAGACGGAGCGGAACCGGGTTCCATACCAGGTGCGCAGGGGACAGCATGATGAAGTCAGGGTCCACCTGCCCGCAACCGGCGAAGAGGTAACCGCCGAGGAGATCTCCGCCCACATCCTCCGCAAGCTTAAGGAAGATGCGGAGAAGTACCTTGGCGAGCCCGTGACCCAGGCCGTCATTACAGTTCCCGCTTACTTCAACGACGCTCAGCGCCAGGCGACCAAGGACGCGGGCCGCATCGCCGGGCTCGAGGTTCTCCGGATCATCAACGAGCCGACGGCGGCATCGCTGGCCTACGGGATTGATAAGAAGAACAACCAGAAGATCCTGGTCTGGGACCTCGGGGGCGGCACATTCGACGTCTCCCTGCTTGAGGTCGGCGACAACACGTTCCAGGTGCTGGCCACTGCCGGCGACACTCACCTGGGCGGCGACGATTACGACCAGAGGATCACCGATTACGTGGCCGAGGAGTTCCAGAGGGAGTACGGCGTCGACCTCCGCAAGGACAGGCGCGCGCTTCAGAGGCTGATTGAGGCTTCGGAGAAAGCCAAGGTGGAGCTCTCCCAGGTCCTCGAAACGACGATCAGCCTTCCGTTCATCACTGCGGACAGGGAAGGCCAGCCTCTCCATCTCGAGTCCCGGATAACGCGGGCGAAGTTTGAGGAGATCACCAAAGACCTCACGGACCGCACAGTGAAGCCGTTCAGGCAGGTGCTTGCCGACGCCAAGCTGGACGTGAAGGATCTGGACGAGGTCATCCTCGTTGGCGGCTCCACCAGGATGCCCAGGATCCAGGAGCTCGTGAAGACTTTGACCGGTAAGGAGCCCAACCGCAGCGTCAACCCAGACGAGGTCGTTGCCGTCGGCGCAGCGATCCAGGGCGGTGTGCTAGCCGGAGATGTGAAGGACATCGTCCTCTTGGACGTCACGCCGCTTACTCTGGGTGTTGAGACCTACGGCGGCGTCATGACCCCGCTCATCAAGCGGAACAGGACGATCCCGGTCCGGGAGAGCCAGATATTCACCACGACTGCGGACTTCCAGCCCCAGGTGGAGATCCACGTCCTCCAGGGCGAGCGCCAGATGGCCAGGGATAACAGGTCGCTGGGACGGTTTATGCTGACCGGCATCCCGCCGGCTCCCCGTGGAGTTCCCCAGATCGAGGTCGCGTTCGACATCGATGTGAACGGCATCCTCAAGGTCTCAGCAAAGGACCTCGGGACAGGGAAATCCCAGGATATCACCATCAAAGCTTCGACGCAGCTCCCGAGGGATGAGGTCGACAAGCTGGTTGAGGAAGCCCAGAAGCACGCCGAGGAAGACAAGCGGGCCCGCGAGGAAGTGGAAGCGCGCAATGCTCTTGAGCAGCTCATCTACACGGTTGAGAAGACCGTGAAGGATTCTGGAGACAAGGTGCCCGCGGACGACAAGTCCAAGGTTGAAGCGGCCCTGGAGAAGGCCAAGGAGACGCTCAAGTCAGGAAACGTCGAGGCCATCAAGAAGGAGACTGAAGAGCTTCGCGACGCAGCCGCCAAGATCGCCGAGGCCCTGTATCGCCAGACAGCCCAGGAGCAGGCGCAGAGTGCAGGCTCTGACCAGGCCGGGCCCGAAGCGGGCCAGCCTCCCAAGGGTGACGTCTACGACGCCGAGTTCAAGGAGAAGGGCGAAAAAGACGAGCCCAAAGCCTAGGGACACCGGTCACGGTGGTCGCTGCCGTCTAGCGCGGCGGACTATGACTCGCGAAGGACGATGATCGTGGGTAATAAGGAAGAAGAGAAGAAAAAGTCGCAGTGTGGGCAAGATGCAGGTTCCGAAGCTCGCTCCTCCAAGCCGGGCGATGTAGGCGCCGGGGATCCGTCCGCGGCTTCAGCTGAAGCTAGCGACGCGCCTGACGCCTCGTCCAGAGTCGCCGAACTCGAGGCTCGTCTGGCCGAGGTGGAAGCTGCCCTGGCGGCATCAGCCGAACAGGTTTCGGCGCTTACCGCCGAACGTGACACCTGGCAGGAAAAAGCCACAGCTGTCTACGACCAGTACCTGCGGGCCAAGTCCGACTTTGACGGATTCCGCAAGCGCACTGAAAGGGACTTCGAGGACCGCCTTACACGGGCTAAGGCCGATTACATGGCCTCGGTCCTGGATGTCCTCGACAACTTCGACCGTTTCCTCAGCGCTGCGGAAAAGAGTGGGCAAGCAGGCGGGGAGCGCAACTTCGATGCCTTCTTCAAGGGAGTATCCATGGTGTACAAACAGCTTATGGATGTCCTAGCCAAAGAGGGCGTCCAGGTAATCGAGAACCCTGTCGGGAAGCAGATGGACCCGGCTCTGCACGAAGCTGTTGCCGCTCAAGACGGCGGCGAGCATGGAATCGTGCTCGAGGAGATCCAGAAGGGATATATGTACAATGGCCTCGTGCTGAGAGCTACTAAGGTGAAAGTGGCGCGGTAGTCTCGTACAGCCGGCAGTGAGCATGATCTTGAGGACACAGTTGCCAGCCGCGCGGTAGTCTCGCGCGGGCGTACAGCCGGCAGTGAGGTTGCGACAGCGAAGGCAGCCAGTGGGACCGGTGCGACCCGTGAGAGACGACCGAGCTTCGGGCCCGCGCAGCCTAAAGGTCACCAGATGACCATCGGAAAACCGACGGGTCACGCCGCGACTAATAGCGCGGTCGAGAATAGTCATCAGAGGGTTAGATTGTCGAAAACTGTGGTCACGGGATGACCAGGTCTACCGAACTGGTCTCCGCATGACCACAGTTTTCTGCCTATTGATCGTGGGATGCCTAATAGTCTCGGCAAAAACAGTCATCCGGTGACCCCACGAAATCAGGATGGTCGCAGCATAATCCTTACCGGCCCACTAATATTCACCTGACGGTCCATTCAGCCTCCAGGTGAGTCACGCCGCGACCTCCTGATGCGGTCAAAAACAGGCGGGCAGATCGGCGAACGATGAAACGGTTATGGCATGACCATCCAGATCACTATCACTGCTCGACGTTCGAACCAGCGCATGTTACGCCCGGCATGGTTCCGATAGCCGTCTGCCGGATTTCGCCCTTCGTGTCCACGCCCAGCTGCTCCAGCGCCATGAGGAACGCGCCTGCGGCCGGCTCCATCTCAACCGGACGGAAGCTGGCCAGCGGGATGCGCCTCTGACACGCCGTGCGCAGTGCCGATACCATGAGCGGGCAAACCCCCTTGGTGAAAATGCTGCCGACGAGGACCACGTCGGCGCGGACAGCCTGCATCCCCAGCCGGGCCATCATGCCTCCGATAATCTGGCCCATGACGGTACCTGTGTTCACCAGGATGTCCTGGCTGACGGCATCGCCGTCCAGCGCCAGTTGGAAAAGAGCGGGTACCAGCTTGGACAGCTTCGCGTTCAGGTGCCCGAACCATCCTTGGACCTGGTACATGTAGAGGGAGAGTTCATCGTAGGACGGGAACTCAAGCGTCTGCAGGACGACCTGCTCCAGGCCGGTCTTCGGGCCCGTGCCGTCGTGGGACCTGAAAGCGTGGTGCATCACCTGGCGGATCAGCCTTCCTGCTCCGCCTTCTTCGCCCCACTCGTATCCCATGCCCCGACCCGTGATCTTCCTTCCATCCGGTCCCGCCGCGGCATAGTTGGCGCCGCTGCCGGAGATGACGACCCCGCCAAAGCCCTTCTCAGTACCGGCGCGGAACCCAACCCAAGTATCGTTTGTGAGATTGTACTTCAGGCCGGGGTACTGGCCAGTTATCGCCGCGTTCAGGTTATCGAAGTCCGAGGGGAAGTCGGCCCCCGCCATGCCGAAAGTTGCGCTTGAGATGGCCGCCAGATCCAGTTCCGCGGCTTCCAGCGCGGCGCAAACAGCGTCGTCCACGTGCTTCATGGCGGTCTCCATGCCGATCATCTGGTAGTTGCTAGGGCCGCCAAGACCCGTGCCGAGGATCCTTCCGGTCTCATCGCCTACCACGGCCATGGTCTTGGTTGCGCCGCCGTCCACTCCAAGCGCGTAACGCACGGTGAGCACTCCTTCCCAGGTCCTAGATACGCTTTCCTTCGAACTGGGGCAGATACTGCCTGTTTGCCTCGAGGATCTCGCACAGCACCGCCTTGGCCGCATCGGCTCCGGGAACCAGAGGGTGGTTCAGCAGCGCAAAGAGCGCCGCTTCCAGGTCTCCGTGGACAGCGGCCTCAACCGTCAGATCCTCGTAGGCCTTCACTTGCTGGACCAGCCCAATGACTTCAGCCGGCAACGGCTTCTGTGCAAGGGGATGGGGTCCACGGCCGTCGACCGTGCAGCTGACCTCGACCACGGCATCCGGGTCTATCCCCGGCACCGAGCCCCGGTTCTTCACGTTTAGCACCTCTACCGCGGGTGCGTTCCTGACGATGGCGGAGACGCTGCTTAGGGCGACATCCGAATAGTAGGCTCCTCCGCGTTTCTTGAGATCCGGAGGCAGGTATACTACATCCTCCCTGGAGTACAGCTCGAAAAGGCTTTCCTCGATCTTCATGACCTCGTCGGCGCGTGTGCCCTTTCCGCTTGCCAGGCCGTCCAACTGAGCTTTCAGCGCCTTGTCAGTGAACCAGTAGTAATACAGGTAGCTGGCGGGTATGGCGTGGAGACGACGCAGGTAGGGAGCGAGCTCTTCCCCCAACTTCTCGGCCTTGAGGTACGTCACTAGCAGCGGAGAGTCGAAGGCCTTGCTCGAGACGTCCTGGCCATCGACGTATATCCCCGTCACGAAGCAGAGATGGTTCAGGCCTGACGCGTCGATGCTCGCCCGCGTGGGCTCGACGCCAAGGGCTTTGGCTACTCCCATGCGGATGCCGATCGGCACATTGCACAGGCCGAAGGTCTTCACGTCCGAGTACCTGAGGAGAGCTTCCGTTACCAGCCCCGACGGGTTCGAGAAGTTGAGCAGCCACGCGTCCGGGTTTATCTCCTTGATGTCCCGGGCTATGTCCAAAGACACCGGAATGGTGCGGAGGGCGTTGGCGAATCCACCCGCGCCGGTGGTCTCCTGGCCTATAACCCCGTGCTTCAAGGGGATGTGTTCGTCCCGCCACCTGGCCTGCATCTGTCCAACTCTGAGCTGGCTTATGACGAACCGGGCGCCGCTCACGGCAGACTTACGATCGAGCGAAATGGTTACCCGGCAAGGCATGCCGCGCTTAGCGAGCATGCGGCGGGAAAACGCGGCGATGATCTCCATGCGCTTCTCGCCTTCGGGGACGTCGACCAGCGCGACTTCCTCGACGTGGAACTCGCCGTCTTCCCATTTACGGATTATGCCGTCAAGGAGTTCAGGGGCGTAGGATGACCCGCCGCCGATGACCGCTAACTTGAACTTGTCCACTGAGCATTCCTCCGACCATGACGTAGAGATACGTGGGATGCATTACCTTGAACGTTTCAGCGCCCATGCCGCGGCACCCTGCTTCGTGCGGTCCATTGGTCTGGCCCGGATACGGCGTCTCTATCGACGCAGCAGACGCTTTGCTACCGCCATGTATGCGCGTGGCACCCCAATCTCCAACGCTACATAACATGTTGACGAGAATCGGGGATTGGAGGGTTTGAAACTAATGCCTGACAGCATTGAAGCGCTGCAGCTTCTGCCTCCTGGGACTACTCTGCGAGAACGCCTGTCGCAGTTAGTGGGACAGCCGGTGACCGTTTACCTGAAGGGTGTCCATGCTCACTTGGCGGTTATGCCTGCCCATTCGGGGTGGCCGACCCCTCCTCAGATGACCGCGCCGCCCTGGTGCCCGCCGGGGCCTGGACCGGGTCCTTGCCCGCCCAGCCCGCCTGCGCCCCCCTGCCCGCCTACGCCGGGACCGGCTCCGTGTCCTGGCCCAGGCATGATGGGTACGACAGTCGTGAACGGCGTCCTGGTTGCTGCCGGCGGAGACTATCTGGTTGTGCGCGTGAGCGGCGACATGTGTCCTCCCATGGGTCCGAACATGGGCGGCAACATGGGGCTCCTCGACGTGCTCATTCCCTACAGCGCCGTCGGCCTCATTGTCCCTGGCATGATGAAGGGCTAGGCCGCTTGAGGGAATCACGTGATAAGGCCCGGAACTGCCGTCCCGGGCCTTCCTCCATGTCTGACCAGGTTACTTTCTGAACTGGGGCAGGTACCTCTCGTGGGCATCCAGGTAGGCGTCCAGGAGGTGCCACGCGGTCTCGCGAGAGCCAACCAGCGGGTGGCAGGTCAAGGCCTCCAGAGCGTCGCGTCGCGAGCCCGATAGAGCCGCCTC